>DASWAK010000234.1:0-9910 GCA_036391175.1 Pseudolabrys sp. | reverse complement strand
TGCTTGCGGCTACCTCTCCGTGGCCTATATTCGCGCTCATGTTATGGCGTGTGCGTAACTCACGCACGGTGCGCACGGGAATGGAAATGCTCGGGGTATTACCGCACGTCGCGGAAGCGGCATTGAACCGTGAACGTTTATTTCAACTGGTGCGAAATCTAAAAGACGTAGTTCCACGCGAGAAGTATCACCGCGATTGCTACGACAGCCGCAGCCGTCATTTGCCCTGTGGCACTTTGCAAGAAACCGGAATGAAAGCTCTGGTTTTGACTCTGCATAGACATGGGCATTCTCCTTACCAAAACATCGTCGGGTTTTCCTTTCCACTCATGCTATTTGGCCGCACAATTGTTATCGCCGTGCCACATCGGGCGCATTGATGCACGATGGAGTGCGCGGCCTCGGTAGTTTGCATCGTTACCTGACAGACCGGACACGGTCTCGGTGGCTCTGGGCTAATGGGTGGTTTCATAATCGGCAGAAATTAGAAATTCTGCCAACTTCGATCAATTCCGGATGTTTACTTAGAAATAATGCGGAAAAAGTTTACGGATAATTTATTTACTGGCGATGGCGCAATCATCTTCTCTGATCTGATCGGCAAGGTCGGACTAGGGGGCATCGTTTCAAAGAAAGTCGATGCGCCGTATCGCTCAGGCCCGTCCAAAAGCTGGATCAAGGTGAAGAATCCGAAGGCACCTGCTGCTACGCGCAACCTTGCCTAGCGGTGCGAAACATTGAGCGCCCGCAATTTTTCGGCGTCGGCGATCACCTTGTCGAGTTCATCCATCAGGTCGGCCTTTACCCGGGTGAGTTCAGCCCTCAGCTCAATTAGTTGATCCTCGGTTTTCTTGCCGTCGGTATTGGCGACGATATTCATAGACGCGGCCATGTGAGTGTTTGCCTGCAAGGGTGGACACATTCAGGTACATCGACATAGGTTTACAATTGGTTGCTTCTTGGCCCCTCGACTAGCGGGGCGGTACTCGGGTCCTCCACTTGTGAAAAAAAACTCCATTGATGTGAACTATCTCACAACCCATCGCACCACAGCCGTCATAAATGGATTGCAACTTGTCCGTACTGCAGAGTCCAAATGGAGGCTCTCATGCGCGAAACGGTTCGTGTTGCAATTGGTGTCGCGGTTGGTGTTGCAGCTCTTGTCGCCCCGATAGCAGCAAGAATAGCGGGAATAGGTATAAACAACGGGCAGCGCGTGCTGGAGGCTACCGTCCAGATGGAAAGACTGGCGACAGATTTGGAACACGCGAAGAAGATAGCACCTGAAACGAAGCTTGAGATTACCCGGCTCACCCGTCAGCCTTGGTACGACTGCAATCAGTTGGCTTGTCGGACAGCGCTTGAGATGCGCAATCGTGCGGCCCGTGAACGCTTGCAAGCGGTACTGGCAGGCAGCGAGGCTCCAACCGTACTCAGTGCACGACACACCATCGGGAAGGCAACGCACTGAGCAGCACCGCGTCTGGAACTCCGCCATCGCCTGCACCCGAAATAAAGCGGCATTGCATAGAAATGAAGACAGCTTCCTTGGGGTTATTACTAATACCCGCATTGGAGGTCGAAAGATGGTCCGCACATTTTTGATGGCTGCAGTTGCTCTTGCATCGGTGAGCGTGGGTCCACGACACACGGATGCTTCCGAGGCTCCCTGGTGCGGGGTGCTCACGATGGGCTCAGATACTGCGTATTGGGACTGCCAGTATCGCTCGTTCGAGGAGTGTTACTCGAAAGGAAACATCCTGGCCGGCAATCGTGGCTTCTGTAATCCGAGCCCGTACTACGTCGTTCCGTCCGGCACTGAGCATAGCCAGCCCCGGACACGTCGCGCTCGCCCGCATTCTTGACGGGACATTCTGATCGGAACACGCTGCCTGCCTAAAGCGCCGGGAGTTGTGTCATGCTTAACCTGACACCGTTGGTTCCTGATGGTGATGTCACCGTTCATATTGTGCTGAATGACTTTGGTGATCTGGGCCGCGCTTATGTCGAAACTGATGAAGCTGCGGCTGACGAAGCAACTATCATCGACAACATCCTGAGCGGCCAGTATTCATGCCCGCTGCGGGTGATCGCCTTCAACACCGCTGAAGGCTGGAGCCGCGATGTCACCGAGGACATTGCCGTTGCCGTGATGAACCGTGTGCGCAGCGAACAGCGCTCGATCGGAAAGGTCGCGCAGGAGTTTTTGGAGCGGGTGCTCGGGGACACGGCGCAGACGCATTACCATTTTCAAAGACGCGCCGACTGAGCGGCCCAGCAGGTCCGGGAGTAGCAGCTATGATCGAAGGTTCAAGCCTGGCTGGGTCTGGCCTACGACGCGCGCCGATCCTTATGACTTTATTTCTTGAGTGACACTATGGCCGAGGTTCTATTCTGGGTCTTGCTGCCCTATGACGCGCTGTTCTTCCCTCTTTTGCTCCCTTATTTCTGGGTAAGGGCGGCCCTTGGCATCGCCACGGGTTTATTCATTCCCGGCAGAATTGTTGGATTGGTGGCGTGTGCGTTAGGGAATGTCGCTGTCTACGCCTACGCAATATTCGCCTCCGGGCATCCCGAAAATATTATCAAAGGGCTGAACCTCCTGTGGTCAGCTCCGTTCGTATTTCTCTTTGTATTCATTCACGTTGTGTGGTGGGTCGTCGGTCACATTATGCGCTGGGCTTTTTACAAAATCGCAAGGGTTGAAGTTAAATCGACGCCCACCGCGCCTTGAAATCCGCCATCGTTGTTCTGATGGTTGTTCAGATAGCAGTCGTCTTTAAACCGTAAGGGCCTAAACCCTTGGCTCGTTACAAAGGCCGCATTAGCGCAAAAAATATTGAGCGCGACTTCCCGCACATCGTGGAGATCGTTGTGCCGCCCGGTGGCCTCGGCAAGCGGCTAGATCAGATGTACGACTGGCACCGCGAGCGCGACATCGAGGTGCACCGCGGTAGCGGTCGGCTTGAGGAAGGTCGAGACATCGTCCGCTGGTGTTTTGCCGATGCGAAAACCGCTGCCGACTTCGCTGTCGCGTTCGGCGGCGTGACATAGTGACGGCTATTTTTGAGGAGCCGTGCGCATACTGCCCCAAGGATCGACTTTTTGTTGTTTGGCGTCCGGAATCTGTTTAAGCGTGGACTTGTAGGCCTCGTCGATATCTTTCTCAGAGGCCCGCTTTTCCTGCGCCTTGGCTTTTTCTTTTTCGCTTGGCCCCGCCGGCGGCGAACTGTGCTGTGCATGAGCATATGGCGTCTGCATCAGCAGCACGGCCGCGACCGCTGCTATCGAGAACGAGCGCAAGGCGCGTCTATGCATCGTTATGTACTACCTCGATTTGGTGGTCCGAAGGACCAAGGCCGGCCTCCTGAGCCTTTTGTGTCGCGGTCATGTCGCACGGAATTTCCGATACCCCTTGTAACTCATTGGAACAACATTGTTGCACGACATGAACGACAAGGCAGATTGTCTGCTCCTGCCTAAGTCATTGATTTATTGGTGCGGACGGAGGGACTCGAACCCTCACGGGAAATCTCCCAAGGGATTTTAAGTCCCTTGCGTCTACCATTCCGCCACGTCCGCGTGGCATTTCACTCACCGCGCCGGCGTGCGGCGGATGAGCCCACGCGGCGGCGCGTCAAACTATTCCGATAACACGTGCCCCCAGGCCGACTGCCAGTCCTTGCCGCCGGCGTCGGTCACTTTGCCGTCCTTCTCGAAAAATTTATTGGGCACTTGGAAGATCGCGATCATGGTACCGCCTTTCGGGCACCACGCCTCGTGCCGACTACCCGCCGGACGCCAGACGAATTCGCCGGGGCCAACTTCCAGGCCGGCATCGGGGCCTTCCTTGTCCACCAGGGAGCCTTCCAGCACGTAGGTCTGCTCGATCAGAACGTGCTCGTGGTCGGGCAAGGTCGCGCCCGGCTCCATCTTAATCAGGACAGTCGCAAGGCCGCTCTTGGGATCGAACAGCAGGGTCTTGGTCTGGCAGCCGGGAAACCGCATCTTGTCCCAAGGCATATCCTGCGGCCTCACGTGACGCGAGCGCTTGTCATCGAGCGGCTTGGCGTTCCGAGTATTCGGCTTGACGTTCATTGGTGTCCTCCCCAACGGGGCATTTTCTGGCGTTAGTTGATGATACACCCAAACCGGATCAGTTGCTCAATTTGATATTGGCCTGCTCAACGATCTTCCCGAATTTCGTGCGTTCGGAATTTACAAAAGCCTTGAACTCGGCAACTTTCATCGGCTTTGGCACGATGCCCTGAGGCAGCAGCTTGTCGGCGATCGCCGGGTCCTTGAGTGCAGCGTTTACGATACCGTTGAGACGCTCAACTATTTCTGGTGGTGTGCCGGCGGTGCCGAACATAGCGAACCAGTTGAGCAGCTCGTAACCCGCGAGACCTGGTGCACCTTCGCTCAGAGGCGCGACGTCGGGCAATTGCGGTATTCGCTCGCGCGAGGTGACCGCAACCGCGCGAATCTTGCCGGCCTGCATCAAGGGCAACGCTGCCGCGAGACTTGAGAAACTCATGGTGACGGCGCCGGTGGCAACATCCGTCACCGCCGGTGCCGAACCGCGATAGGGCACGTGCAGCACGTGCGTTCCTGCCATGGTGTTCATCAACTCACCGGCCAACTGTTGCGGATTGCCGATGCCCGATGACGAGAAAGACAGTTTGCCGGGGTTCGCCTTGGCGTAAGCGATCAGTTCCTTGGGATTGTGGACGGGCGTTGCGTCAGCGACCACAACCACACACGGCACGATGCCAATCATTGCAATTGGCACTAGCTCCTTCGCCGGGTCGTAAGCCATCTTTTCCTTAAACAGGAAATGATTGATCGCAACTTCGCCGGATGCCGCCATCAACAGCGTGTAGCCATCGGGCGGTGCTTTCGCGACTGCACCGGTCGCCAGCATCGCGCTCGCGCCTGTGCGGTTCTCGATCAGTATCGTCTGGCCGAGCGCCGCCTTCATCGGCTCCTGCACCAGCCGCGCGACAATATCGACACCCCCACCGGCCGCATAACCGACCAGTATTCGGATAGGCTGGCTCGCATAATTCGACTGCGCCCTGGCTTCGGGCGCACCGGCGGCAAGTGCCGCAGCGCCGGCGAGCAAAGAGCGTCGTGTCAGCATTGGGCGTCCTCCAAGATCTGTCAGTCCCCGCCTTCGCGGATCGGCGGCTGGAATGCAAGGCCGGTGTCCCACGGGAAATAGATCCAGGTGTCTTGCGAGACTTCGGTAACGAATGTGTCGACGAGGGGCCGTCCCATTGGTTTGGCATAGACCGTGGCGAAATGCGCATCCGGCAACAGGTCACGCACCACGCGCGCAGTGTTGCCAGTGTCGACCAGGTCATCGACGATCAGCACGCGCTTGCCCTGCGCGTGCAGCGCGGCCACCTCGGGCGCGATGCCTTTGAGCACGGTGAGATCGCTCTGGTTCTTGTAATCCCGGTAGCTCACGACGCACACGGTTTCGATCATCCGCACGTTGAGTTCGCGCGCCACGATCGCCGCCGGCACCAGCCCGCCGCGGGTGATGCAGACGATTGCCTCGAACGGCCCCGCCTCGTGCAGCCGCCAAGCGAGTGCGCGCGAGTCGCGATGAAATTGGTCCCAGGAGACGGGAAAGATTTTTTCCGGACGGGGCGAATTTTCAGCCTGCGGTTTTGGCATTGGTCTGCCTCAGGCCGCGCGATCCCGCGAAGGCGGGGACCCAAAGCACTGGATTGTCGCTTGCGCGGGAATAAACGGAGTTGTTGGCGCGGCCGGCATGCTAGCGCGCCGCCCCCAATTGCGATTTTACTTTCACAAGCATTGTCTCGACCTCGGCCTTCACCACCGCAAGTTTCTCCGCATCGCGGGAACGCACCACAATGTTCGTGTTGGGCCCGTGCTGCTCGTCGATAAATGGATAACTGCCGATGATTGCTTCGGGATGCGCCTTCGCAATCACGCCCAGCTCTGTACCAACGTCGCCTTCCTTGGCATCCGCACGGATCGTCTCCGACAGCAACTTGGTGCCAGTCCTCAGTTTCGGCGCAACCTCGTCGAGCATCCCCTGCATCACTGCCGGAATGCCGGCCATCGTGATGACATTGCCGATCCAGAAGCCGGGTGCGCCCGAAACCTTGTTTGCGACAAGCGCGGCGCCGTGCGGAATGCGTGCCATGCGCAGACGCGCCTCATTGAGCTCACCGCCGGTCTTAGCCAGCCGTTCCTTCAGGATCGCCACTGCCTCGGGGTGAAACTCCAACGCGACACCAAAAGCCTCAGCCACGCAATCCGCGGTTATGTCGTCGTGCGTCGGCCCGATGCCGCCGGTGGTGAACACATAGGTATATTTCGCGCGCAAGCCGTTGAGTGCCTCCACGATTGCAGCAGCGTCATCGGAAACCACCCGCACTTCCTTGAGATCAATACCAATGGCGGTGAGATAGTCAGCGATATAGCCAATGTTCTTGTCCTTGGTGCGGCCCGACAAGATTTCGTCGCCAATCACCAGCACGGCAGCGGTGACGATGTCGGGCTTGGCGCTCATCGCGTTGTCCTTATGGCGTTCCAAAGACGTAGCGTGGCCTCCATAGCCGCTCAAGCTGCGTCCTACTGCGGCCGCTCATTTATTGGGCAGCGGCTGCATTCACCTCCAATCCGCCCAGCTAAGCTACCGTTTTGATTAATATTTTCCTTGGCCTAAAGCTTGCAACGCTAGACTGTGGAAAGCTGCGAAACGAAAGGCTGGGACGAGCGTTGTGTAACCGGCAAGCTGAGGAACCTGGATGGTTGCCGCCTTCGACGAAATGAAGGGCCATAACGGCGGCGTGCGCCCGGCCTATCGCGAGCTGTCGCGCTGGCTCGAAGAGGTACCGCCAGATGTGCTGGACTATCGACGGCGCGAGGCTGAGCTAATCTTCCGGCGCATTGGCATCACGTTCGCGGTTTACGGCGAAGCCAACGCGCAGGAACGCCTGATCCCGTTCGATGTCATCCCACGCATCATGTCGGGTACCGAATGGCGACTCCTGGAAAAGGGCCTCACCCAACGTGTCTATGCGCTCAACGCCTTCATCAAAGACATCTATGGCGCGCGCGAAGTTCTCCGTGCCGGCGTGGTGCCCGACGATCTGGTGTTCCGCAATCCCGCTTTCCGTCCCGAGATGAGCGGGCAGAAGGTGCCGTACGATGTCTACGTACATGTCGCCGGTATCGACATTGTGCGCGTCGATGCCGAAACGTTTTACGTGCTCGAGGACAATGCCCGTACGCCCTCCGGCGTTTCCTACATGCTGGAAAATCGCGAAATCATGATGCGGCTGTTTCCGGAATTGTTTTCACGACATCGCATCGCACCGGTTGAAAACTATCCGGACGAATTGCTCGCCACGCTGACATCGGTCGCGCCGTCGTCAACCTCGCGCGATCCGAATGTCGTACTGCTTACGCCCGGCGTGTTCAATTCCGCCTACTACGAGCACTCGTTCCTCGCCGACAAGCTCGGTGTTGAGCTGGTCGAGGGCCGCGATCTTTTCGTCAAGGACGAGTTCGTCTACATGCGCACCACGCAGGGGCCCCGCCGTGTTGACGTTATTTACCGGCGCATCGATGACGACTTTCTCGATCCCCTCACCTTCCGCCCGGATTCCGCGCTCGGAGTGCCCGGACTTATGTCGGCCTACCAGGCCGGCAATGTCACGCTCGCCAACGCAGTCGGTACCGGCATTGCCGACGACAAGGCGGTCTACAGCTTCATGCCGGCAATCGTGAAGTTCTATCTCGGCGAAGAGCCGCTACTGAAGACTGTGCCGACCTGGCGCTGCCGCGAGGAAGAGCACCTCACCTACGTGCTCGATCATTTGCATGAGCTGGTGGTCAAGGAAGTGCACGGCTCCGGCGGGTATGGTATGCTGATCGGCCCCTCCGCCAGCAAGGTCGCGATCGAGCAATTTCGCGCCAAGCTGAAAACATCGCCGAAGAATTTCATCGCTCAACCGACGCTGGCGCTGTCCACGTGTCCGACTTGCGTCGAGCAAGGCGTGGCTCCGCGGCACGTCGACTTGCGGCCATTCGTGCTGACCGGGCGCGACCGCGTACGGATCGTGCCGGGCGGATTAACGCGGGTTGCGTTGAAGGAAGGCTCGCTGGTGGTCAATTCCAGCCAGGGCGGCGGCACCAAGGATACTTGGGTGTTGGACGCATGAAGCTCACAACCGCCTCACCGGTCGTCCCCGCGAAAGCGAGGGCCCATACTCCCGGCGCGCGCTCGCTTCGCTCCCTTGGCCGGGGCGCCAGAGAATAGACGATGCTCTCGCGCACCGCTGATAACCTTTATTGGCTTTCGCGTTACGTCGAGCGCGCGGAATATCTTGCGCGCATTCTCGACGCCACGCAGCGCTTGTCGGCGCTCCCTCTCGCCTATGTCGGCACAACCAACGAATGGGAATCGGCAGTTGCGACCGCCGGCTGTGCGGCCGCCTTCTTCAAGCTTTATGACGAGGCCAATGAAGCCAACGTTACCGATTTCCTTGCTTTCTCGACCGCCAACTCGTCATCGATCCGTTCATGCTTCGAGCTTGCGCGTGGCAATGCACGCGCCGTGCGCACCGCGCTCACCATGGAAATGTGGGACGCCATCAACGGCACCTGGCTCGAGCTCAAGCGCTACGGCAACGGCCCGACCTCACGTGAAGAGTTTTCACGCTTCCTACGTTGGGTCCAGGAATCTTCGCTACGCTATGACGGTTCGGCCTACCGCACCATGTTGCGCAACGACGCCTACTGGTTTTCCCGGCTCGGAGTTTATATCGAGCGCGCCGACAACACGGCGCGCATCCTTGACGTCAAATATCATCTGTTGCTGCCGGAGAATGAGCGCGTCGGCGGCCCGCTCGACTACTTCCAATGGGCCGCGATCTTGCGCTCGGTGTCCGCACTCACCGCGTATCACTGGGTCTATCGCGAGAGTCTGAAGCCGTGGCTGGTCGCCGATCTGTTGATTTTGCGCGATGAGATGCCCCGCTCGCTCGCCTCCTGCTACGAGGCAATCGTGCGCAATCTGGATTCGATCGCCGGTGCCTATGGCAAACAAGGACCAGCACAACGGCAAGCTCGCGGCATTCGCACGCGCCTGCAAACTAGCCGCATGGACGGCATTTTCCAGCGCGGCTTGCACGAGTTCATTGGCGAATTCATCACTGAGAACAACCAACTCGGCGCGCTGGTCACCGAGCAATTCCTGACATGAGTGCCCGGCCAATGCTCTGCGCATTGTGAATCAGCAATAGTTTCCATGCGAATACGGATCTCGCACGCGACCAGTTACGCTTACGACACGCCGCCCACCGGCGTAACGCAGCTGTTGCGGCTGACCCCGCGCGATCATGACGGGCAGCACGTGGTCTCCTGGCGAATCGATCTGTCCGAAGATTGCCTGCTGCATCAGCATGAGGATGCTTTTGGCAATATCACCCACTCGTTCACGGCTGAGGGACCATTCAACAAGTTAACGGTCGAGGTAGCGGGCGAGGTCGACACGCAAGATACCGACGGTCTGGTGAGTGGCGCGGTCGAGCGCTTTCCGCCGCAGCTCTACTTGCGCGAAACCTCGCTGACCCAAACCGACGCCGCGATCATAGACTTCGCGCAAGCGACACGCGCCGCTACGGATGGCGATACGCTGATACTATTGCACGCGCTCCTCACGGCGCTTAATCGTGAAATTGCTTTCGATACCGATCCAACTCACGCTGCCACTACTGCCGCGGAGGCTTTTTCGCTTCGGCGCGGCGTTTGCCAGGACATCACCCATATCTTTGTCGCGGCCGCTCGAGCCCTCGGCGTTCCAGCACGGTACGTCGGAGGCCACTTCCACCGCGCCGACGGCGTTATCACACAAGACGCCGGC
>DASWAK010000233.1:0-2146 GCA_036391175.1 Pseudolabrys sp. | reverse complement strand
AGAAACCTCTCCGCGCCCATGGCGTCGAGCACGTATTTCAACCGCGCTTTGGTGCGGTCGGTGCGGTTTCCGTGGTCGATAAACACGCGCACCACTGCATCGGCGACCTTACAGGCGTCGGCTGGCTTCACAATGACGCCGGTATCGCGCGCGAAATCTTTGTGGCCAGTCAGGCCGCCGAGGCGGAGGCGGAACCAGATGCCGGGCGCGAGACCAAGACCGTCTTTCACCGCCACGGCCTGGAAACCGATATCGTTAGTGTCCTCCAGCACCGGAATGCTCCCGGCGCCATCGAAAGCGACATTGAATTTGCGCGGTAGACCGTAAAGCGAGCGGTCGTTTAGGATGTGGAAGTGCCATTCGCGTGCGTAAGGCCGGGTATCGATTAGCTCTTGCGGATCAATACCGGCCGTGGGCGTGCCGGTAACGTTACGAATATTGTCCGCACCGGAACCGCGCGAGCAGAGACCGAGATCCTGAATAGCTTCGACCATGGCGACAGCGTTGCCAGCGGCAATTTCGCGGATCTGGAGGTTGGCGCGCGTGGTGACGTGGGCGTAGCCGCCACCGAAGCGCTCTGCGAGATCCGCGACGCCGGCGAATTGTGCCGTTTTGAGGATGCCGTTCGGTAGCCGCAAGCGGCACATATACGCGTTCTGGTTGGGCGCCACGTAAAACAGGCCGAAAAAGCGCCAGCGGAAATTGTCCGGCGGCTTCGGAAATTCGCCCTTCGCAGCATGGGCTTTCAGCCGTTCATAGCTATCGAACGGATGTTCTTCGCGTTTGAATTTTTCCGGATCGGACAGCTTGCCGCCGGTGGTCAGCACCCGGTTTTGTGCCTTTAGTGCAGCGGCGTCTGGACCCACTGGTTCTGTAACGGCCGGCACGGCAGTGGCGCCGGGCGTCGCCATCTCAGCGCCCGCTACGGACTTTGCCGCTTTGGCAATTTGTAAGCCGGCGACAAACCCTTCCAGGTATCGCTTCTGTTCGGGCTCGAAGTCGCCGGCCTGGGTTTCGGCCGTCAGCTTGACGTCGGTGCCACTCATTCCGCCGGGACCTGCGTCGGCGCTCTCAACGGCGCGGGCGCTGTCGAACGGGGTTTGTGCGTCAGATAAAGCGCCAGCCCGGTGAAGATGAAGCCGCCAACCAAGTTGCCGAGCGTAACCGGGATCTGATTCCACAGCCACCAATCGGCCACCGTCACCTTGGCTCCCATCATCATTCCGGTTGGAATGATGAACATATTGACCACCGAGTGTTCGAAGCCCTGGGCGAAGAAGATGAAGACCGGCATGTAAGCGGTCGCGATCTTGCCAATGGTCGAATTAGTGGTCATCGCCGCGACAATGGCGAGACAAACCATCCAGTTGCACAGCATGGCTTTTACGAAGACGGTGATCAGACCCGCGTGGCCGATCACTGCGTAGCCAATCGTCTTCGCCTCCGCGACCGCGATGATTTTTGCGGCAACGCCCGCTGGCGCAGCCGTGCCGAAGTTGGTTAGAGCAATGGCCAGCAATCCACCGTAGGCAGCGCTGCCGATCAGATTGCCGATAAAAACGTATCCCCAATTGGCCAGCATGGTCGTGCTGCTGGCGTCGCGTTCGAGCCATGGCAGCGGCAACAAGCCAAAGCTGCCAGTCACCAGATCGAGACCGAGCAGCACGATAAGGATAAGTCCGACTGGAAATATTAGCGCACCGACCAACGGTTGGCCTGTCTGCACCATGCCCGTCAACGCGAGGCTGGTGGCTGCCGCAAGAATGGCCCCGGCGAGCGCACCGCGTATGAGCAGATCGGTGGGCGACAGTCCGAGTTTGCGGCGACCGGTGTCGACCATGGCGGCGGCAACGTCCGCCGGCTTCACGTAGTCCATTTCTCGGCTCCTTTTTGGCGGCCGCCGGGAAATTGGGCACGATCCAGGCTGGCCGTGGCTATTGTCTTGCTGCAAAGCAGCAAGGACCGTGCCACGCAGGATACTATTGAAATTGCTAGCTTATTTATTGACAGCCTCGCCGCGAACGGCGAACTACTGCGCGAGTAAGCAGCATCGGACGAAATTTTGGGCAGACTGCATTTTCGGTGCACAGCAATCAACGCGTCGCGCGCTCCCGCTGCGAACCGGTATTGGCGTGAAAATCGGGGC
>DASWAK010000232.1:0-5301 GCA_036391175.1 Pseudolabrys sp. | reverse complement strand
CCGCCACGATCCGGCTCAGTTGCATCAGCACGTTCACAACCCCGTCGATGTCGGCTGCCGGCCGGTCGCGATAACCTTTGAGGAGCGCGGAGACGCGCGTGCGTTCAATTTGCGCGCGGGCGAGAGCAGTATTGAGCGGCGGTAGCTCCAGCGACTTGTCACCAACAATTTCGACGGCGGTGCCGCCGTGGCCAAACAGAATAACAGGCCCGAAAGTAGGGTCCGTGGTTACGCCGGCAATGAGTTCATAGGCACCGGGCCGATGAATCATTTCTTGTACCGTAAAGCCTTCAAGGCGCGCCTTCGGCAAGGCGCGGGTCACACTGTCACACATTGTTCGGGCCGCGGCCTCGACCTCCGCCGGACTGGCAAGGTTGAGCGCCACGCCGCCGACATCGGATTTGTGGATGACATCGCGCGACCGGATTTTCAGCGCTACCGGGGCTTTTATCCGCTCTGCGGCATTTGCTGCTGCTTTCGCATCGGGCACAGCCTCGGTACGCGCAAACGGAATCCCATAACAGGCAAGAAAATCAGCAACCTCGGCCGGATCGAGCCATTCGCGCCGGTCGGCGAGCGATTGGCGAATCAGCTGATGCGCCCGCTTGACGTCGACTTGACGGCTGGGCGCGATCGACAACGGCGTTTGCAGCAGCAAGTCCTGACTCTGCTGATAGCGCACGAGATACATGAAGGCGCGCACAGCGCGTTCGGGAGTCTCGAAATCCGGCAAATTCGCAGCCACAAGCTGCGCACGCCCCTCCGAAACGTTGGCCTCCCCCATCCAGCAAGCGAACAGATTTTTTTTGGTCTTCGCGCCTGGCTTCGACAGCGCGCTGACGAGACCCTTAGCGGCGTCGCCGGATGAAACGATTGCAGTCGGGCAATAGGCAACCAGCAAAGCGTCGACATCTGGGTCCTGCATCACGATCTCTGCCGCATTTGCGTAGCGTGCAGCATCGGCGTCGCCGATCAGATCGACTGGATTGCCATGGCTCCAGGTGGGCGGGAGCACTGCATTGAGCTTGGCGACGGTGTCCGCGCTGAGTGTCGCGAGCTTCCCGCCTTCCACCAACCGGTCGGTGGCGAGCACTCCGGCACCGCCGCCATTCGTGACGATGGCAAGCCGGTTACCTTGTTGTGGCGACATTCGCGCCAGCGTCGCGGCCGCGTCGAACAGCTCCTCGACTTCGCTGACGCGCAACATTCCCGCACGGCGGAAGGCCGCTTCGTAGACGACGTCCGCGCCGGCCAGTGCGCCGGTATGCGAGGCCGCCGCGCGCGCCCCCGCTTCCGCCCGACCGCCCTTGACAACAATGACCGGCTTTATCCGAGCCGCCCGGCGTGCTGCCGACATGAACTTGCGTGCGTGCGTGACGGCCTCTGCGTAAATGATGATCGCGTGGGTCGTCTCGTCGAGGGCGAAATAATCCAGCAGATCGCCAAAATCGACGTCACTCATGTCACCCATCGACACGATGGCAGAAAACCCGATGCGTCGCGGTAAGGCCCAATCAAGCACCGTCGTCGCCATTGCGCCCGACTGGGTCAGGAACGCGGTATGACCCGGCAGCAGAGACGCGGGAGCAAATGTCGCGTTCAGTCCTAGCCCGGGCACCGCAATGCCGAGACAATTGGGGCCAACAATGCGCAGAAGGTACGGTCGCGCGGCGGTGAGCAACTTTGTGGCGCGTTCCTTGCCGGTTGCGATCTCACCCTCGGCAAACCCGGCAGTAAGAACGACCGCAGCGCGTGTGCCCAAAGCGCCGAGTTCGGAAACCAGCGACGGCACCGTCTCAGGCGGCGTCGCGATGACGGCCAGATCGGGCGCCGCTGGCAGGCTCGCCACATCCTTGTACGCTCCGATGCCGTGGACCGAAGCCCCTTTCGGATTGACTGGCAGAATCGGCCCACTGAAACCGGCCTGCAGCAGATTGGTCATCAAGGCTGATCCAACCGACTTCGGTCTGTCCGAAGCGCCGATCACCGCGATCGATCGCGGCCGAAACATCTTGTCGAGATTGCGGATGGACATCGCACGGCCGTGTTAAATTCGAATGCCCGAACTTATTCGAGTCCGGGCATTCGAAGCTTAGCTCTAAATCGCCGCAAGGGCAGCGCATATACCGACGATGGCGCTTCGTTGATTGAGCATTATCAAAGCCGAAGATTGTGCTTGCTTATGAGCTTCACCGTGCTCGCTTGCGGCCCTTTCTGGCCCATCTCCTCCGCGAAACTCACGCGTGAACCTACGGTCAGCCGGGAAAACCCGTCGTCAAGCACACTGTTGCGATGAAAATAGATTTCGTGGCCGTCGCCGGATTCTAGGAAACCAAATTCACCGGAGGGATCGAGTCGCACGACCGTGCCGATTGGCGAGCCGTCGTGCTGTTTAACTTGCCCTTGCAGTTTACGAATTTGATCCTGCAACTGCCGGCGTGCCCGCTTGAAGGCATCATTGATGGCGAAGGTTAGATCGGAATGGCGCTCGTCATCTTGGGCAGTACGTCCGACATTGACCTCTTTGCCCTCTGGCAGCGCCAAACGGATATTGATTTCGTAGAGGCCGCCGGTGCGGTGATGGCCGCCAGGCGCCTTGAGGACCACCCTGCCGGCCGTAACTCGCCCAAAACGTTGCTCGAGCTGGGCAACGTGATTGGCGATGGCGCTCCGAACATCTGGGCTTGCGTCCATGCCCTGAAAATCAATTTGGACTGGTGTTTCCATGGCTTTCTTCCCATTGCTGATGGCCACATGGTCGCTCAGGCGGCAGGTTCAGTTATTGATTTGTCGCAATTGTCCTGCCCATGGCCCATTTTTCCGCCGTTTGACATAACGCAAGACAAAGGGGCCGCTATAAGCGTCATATTTTTGCATGTACGAGCCGACGGGACGTCAACTACCGCATATTGCCTTTCTCTGGCCGGCGCTGGCCGCGGCTTCGGCAAGCGACCTTGCCGCCTCGTTCGCGCAGCAGTTCGTGGATTTTGCTGTCGGAACCGGAAACGGTCGTGCACCGCGCGAGCCGCAATGGGCCACGCCGAATACGATCGCACTTGAATTGAAAACCGTGCGGTTGCGAGATTTCAGCACCGGGCAAGAAGGAACGCCTGTTTTGCTCTGCGCGCCTTTCGCGCTCCATGGCGCGACGGTTGCCGATTTCGCCGCCGGGCACAGCTTGGTCGCTGCATTACGCGACAGCGGTCTGAAGCGGCTGTTCGTCACCGATTGGCGCTCTGCGACGGCGGATATGCGCTTTCTCGGCATTGACGATTATCTCGCCGATCTCAATGTGCTGGTCGACCAGCTCGGTGGTCATGTCGATCTTGTCGGGCTTTGCCAGGGCGGCTGGATGGCGTTGCTCTATGCGGCCCGCTTTCCGGCGAAAATCCGCAAACTAGTGCTGGCGGGGGCACCGATCGACATCGCAGCCGCATCATCCGGATTATCGGCGCTCGTGGAGGCCAGCCCCTTTGCGGTATTTCAGGAGCTGGTGAAGCTGGGCGACGGCCGCGTATTCGGCCACAGGGTTCTGAAGTTCTGGGGACCACAAATGCTCGAATCAGGCGACATCCATCAGTTGTTGCAGACTTCGGACCCTATTGAGTCTTCTGCGTTCGCCGATCTCGAGTCGAAGTTCCGCGAATGGTACGCGTGGACCCTTGATCTCCCAGGAAACTATTATCTCGAGGTCGTCGACAAGCTGTACAAGTGCAATGGACTAGCGGCATGCCAATTCGTCGCCTTGGGGCAAACGATTGATCTCGCCCAAGTACGGGTTCCAATTTTCCTGCTGGCGGCGCGCGATGATGAACTCGTCGCGCCGGGGCAGTTGTTCGCGACCGAAAAGCTGGTTGGGACTTTGCCGGAGAATATCGGCAAGGCGATCGCACCATGCCGGCATCTGGGGTTGTTCATGGGAAAAATGGTTCTCAAGGAACACTGGACGAAGATTGCGCATTGGATCGCCGAACCCGAATTGCCGAAAGCGTTGTCACACAACATTGCCACCGCGGCAGGGTCGGCACTGAAACATTAATCCCAATGAGAAAAATGAGGTGATGTCGTGCAAAAGACGCAACAAACAAAAGCACCATCGGATGGTAGTGATAGCCCGCTGACGATTTCCCCCGAGAAAGTCTGCTTCGTCATTATTAAGGCACGTGAATTCGATGCCAAGGACGCTGTCACTGATCCAGATCCCGGCTCAAATCCATCAGATGATAATGACGCGGCTGTACTCGAGGATCACGGCGATGACCCGGTCGTCGAGGAGCTCACGTCGTTTATCAATTCGCTGTCGGAGGACGAGCAGATCGATCTCGTGACGCTGGCGTGGCTCGGGCGCGACGATTATTCCGCCAGCGATTGGGCAGAGGTGCGTGCGGAGGCCTCGCGCGCCCATAACAAGCGGACCGCGAATTATTTGCTCGGCATACCGCTCCTCGGTGACTTCCTCGAGGAGGGCCTGTCGATGCTCGGCTATTCCTGCGAGGAATTTGAAATCAACCGGCTTTAATCGCCGCCGAGAAATTCGTATTCCGTCAGGCCAGTACTATATGTGTCGCTACAATCGGCCTGGCGCAGAATTTCAGAGATGATAAGTGACATTGAGACCGTGGTCGTCGGTGGCGGCGCAGCCGGTATCGCGGCGGCCCAACGTCTTTGCCAGGCTCGCATTAAATGTCTGATCGTCGAGGCCCGTCCCCGGCTTGGTGGCCGTGCGTGGACCGTCGCTGACCCGTCAGGATTTGCACTCGATCTCGGCTGCGGTTGGTTGCATTCCGCCGATCGCAATCCTTGGGTAGCAATCGCGGAGGAACAGTGCCGCACGATCGACAGGACACCGCCGCCCTGGACGCGACCCGCGCTGCCTCACGGTTTTCCGGAGGGCGGCCAAGGCGAATTCCGAAAGGCCCAAGAGGAATTTTTCGCACGCGTGAGCGAGCGAGCGCAGAAAGAGCCGGACGTGCCGGCGGCAGACTCACTGCTACCGGGTGGCCGGTGGAACAACCTGATCAACGCCGTCGGCACATACATCAGCGGCGCCGAGCTCGAGCGCGTTTCGGCGCGCGATTTTGATAACTTCGACGACACCGGTGTGAACTGGCGCGTGGTCGAAGGCTATGGCGCAACGATTGCTGCTTGTGGCGCAAGTCTGCCGGTTGTCCTGGACTGCCCGGTGCAGCGGATTGATCACCGCGGAAAACGCTTGAAGATCGAAACGGCGCAGGGGGTCATTACTGCTGATCAGGTGATTGTGACGCTCCCGAGCACGGTTCTCGCCGAAACTGAAGAGCT
>DASWAK010000231.1:0-12455 GCA_036391175.1 Pseudolabrys sp. | reverse complement strand
CCAAAGCGCGCCGATCAGCAACACATTGATCAGCGAGAGCAGCGTCATACACCGATGGTCGCATCGGATCCTTTTGCTTCGGTAAGAAGCGCGCCAGCCAAAGGCGCGAGCGCCTGGACGATCAGACTTGGAAACGCGAGTTTGCCCATCAATCGCCGAAACCGGACAGGGCCAAACAAGGCCAAAGGCAGTGTCCCACGTCCGATCCAGGAAATTCCGTAGCCCGCTCCATAGAGTAAAATCACGAGCACGAGCACAGGTATTGCGCCAAACAGTAGCAACAGACCGATGGCCATGAGGGCGCAGGACGCGATCATCGTCCAGATCGGGTGGTAGTGGTTACCGAACAGGCGCTCAACGACGCGCGCTCCGACCTGCGCAGGTCCGAAAATAGTGCCGAGGGTTACAGCCAGCGCGAAATCAACGCCCCTCGCCTGCAGAAAAATCAACAGATGCACCACCACAATCGAGCCGATGCCGGCGGCGATCGACAGCACCATGGCGAGCAGCACAAATATCAGCGTTTCATTGTCGATGCATAACGTTTCACTGGAAGTATTTTGTCCGTTGCCTTCGGATTTAATTTTTTCTGGCGTGCGCACCACGATCACTTGCAACGGCAACATCACGAACAGGTGCAGTGCTGCATAGATGAAACATGCGCTACGCCACCCCACATGATCGATCATGAAAGCACTGAGCGGCCAACAGATGGTGCTGGCGAAGCCGCCGAACAGCGTGAGATTGGTGATCGGTCCGCGCGCTTTACTGCCGTACATACGGCCGAGCGCGGCAAATACTGCATCATAGAGGCCTGTGCCCATGCCGATACCGATCAGCACCCAGGCCAGAAGATAAAATGGCAGCGCATGCGCGAAACCCACGAGAGCCAGGCCCGCGGCATAGAATGCGGAGCTCGCCAGTAACACCGGTCGTCCGCCGTGCGCATCGATAATGCGGCCGACCTGCGGCGAGATCAGGCCAGCTGTGAGTAGGCCGATCGAGGTGCCACCAACGACGAAACCGAGCGACCAGCCCGTTTCAGCGACAATCGGTTCGGCAAAGACCGCCGGAAAATAAAACGAAGTCCCCCAAGCCAGGATCTGGGCAATGCCCAACGCGGTAATGACAACGCGGCGGTCGAGCGGTCGCGCATCTGCTGCCAATTCCAAAATGCGTGGTCCTTAGTTCGCCGGCTCCATGCCTTTGAATTTAAACACTGTGGCAGCGGCGGGTCCGGAGAACATCTTGATCAACGCCTGTGCCGCGTCCTTGTTTTGGCTGGAAGCGCTCAAGCCGGCAGCATAAGTCGTGGTGTTCTGGATTTCTTTCGGAAGCGGCCCAACGAGCACGGCGCCTTTCACTGGCACAATTTCGCTGATCTGGTGCAGGCCGAGTTCGGCCTCACCGCTGACAACGAGTTCAGCGACGTAGCCGCCTTTCTTGAGCTTCGCCTTGGGCCGGACCTGGTCGGCGATGCCAAGCCGCTCCAGCAATTTGTCGATATAGACCCCGCTCGAGCCGCCGCTCGCGGGATCGATATAGGCAACCGATTTGGCCGCCAACAACGTGCTCTTAAAGGCCTCCACCGTGCTCACGTCCGGCTTGGGTGCGCCTTCTTTCACGACGATGCCAACACCAACGGTGGCAAGATTGACACGGCTGCCGGAAACAATTTTACCCGCGGCCACGAGATCGTCGATGACGGCAGGCGTGATTACAGCAACGTCGAATGCCGCTCCGCCCTCGATGCGCTTCTTCAGGCCGCCGGCAGTGTCGTTGTCGACGACGACCTTATTGCCAGTTTGCTTTTCGAAATTCGGCACCAGCGCCAACACTACCTGTTTGAAAGCTCCCGCGGTGAGCACCTTGACCTCGGCGGCGGAGGCCATGCCCGAAAGGCTTACCGTGGCAGCGATCGCGAGCACGCGCCAGATATGCGAATTCATGGGTCTTTCCTCCCGGTTCTAAGGAGAAAATCTACACGATCGCAGCCCTAACGGGGGCTGAAATTGGCCATTTTCGCAGCAGCGAAAAACCACCCGTCAAAAGCGTAGCGAATGTGCCCGAAATTCCGTTTCGGTCCTAATTTTCTGTTTATTTAGCTATGCGTTTTTCGCTTAGCTGCGACGCAACATTATTGCTTTTCATCCGTCTCAACATCCTTATTTTCCTCCCGAAACGACCGGCCTTGGCCGGACCAAAGGAAAGAAGGACCACAATGTTTGCCGCACTCGTCCGCTTCATCCAGGAATGGAAGCGCTACAATCAAAGCCTGAATGAGTTGTCGCGCCTTGGTGACCGCGAGCTTGCCGATATCGGCATCAGCCGCTCGGATATTCCGCGGGTTGCCTGGAACAATGCGCATCGCGGCTAATCTGGCCGCTCGCTGATTTGGCTCGATAACGCCCGCGGGAAGTCGCCGGCGTTTCGTTTTTGTCGCAAGCAAGTGCCCTTAGTCGAGGGTCTTCCAGCGCTCCAAGGGCATGATCTCCAGATCCTGGCCGTAGCCCACCGTCCATGAATCAACGGCCCATCTCGTGCCGCTCGCTTTTTCAACGAGGACGGCAGTGACATGCGGATACCGCCCATCGATCAGAAAACCGCGCGCGACGGGCACGTCGACGTCGTGGTAGCGCAACAGCTTGAGCTGACCGAGCACCAACAGGAGACTTGTGGTGTTTCGGCTGGAGTCGATGCAATCGAATTGCCCGGTGTCAAACATATGCTCGGCGCCGGCCCGCACCACATGGTTTGCCGTGCCGGCAACCGGACCAACGCGCCGATCGAACCAGGCGCCTGCCGCTCCAATTGCCTTGCGCTCTGCCGCCGGCGATGATCTGCCTCCTGCGAGAATTTGTGCAAGTTTCGCATGGTCGTTGGCCGTCAGATCCAGTTCAGTGCGGTACTTGCACCCGAAACCATGACAAATGAACACAACGCTCGGCGTGGGTGGAGAAAGTGGGAGATCGCCATAAGTCGCATCGATGACCCCAGACTTCGTCGCGCCAGCGGCAATACAGGTACTCGCCGCAAATGCAATAAGGCCCAAAACACAAACTTTTACATTCAGACCCATACAGAACCCTCACCGCCGTTTGCAGCTTGCCGCCTGTCAGCCTAATGATCATCGAATGACATCGAACCAAATACAAGCCGTACATGTTGTTGGCGGCGGCCTCGCCGGTTCCGAAGCGGCTTGGCAGCTTGCACAAGCCGGGGTACCGGTTGTGCTGCATGAAATGCGGCCACTGCGTGTTACACCGGTACATAAAACTGACGGCTACGCAGAATTGGTCTGCTCGAATTCATTCCGCTCCGACGACCGCGAGCATAATGCAATCGGCCTCCTGCACGAGGAAATGCGTCGGCTTGGTTCACTGATCATGCGCACGGCTGATTTGAACCAAATACCGGCGGGGGGCGCGCTGGCAGTCGACCGTGAGTGTTTTTCGGCGGCGGTATCGGCCGCGCTGGCTACCCACCCGTTAATCACACTTGAACGCGGCGAAGTTGCTCTACCCCCCGAGGACTGGGATAGCGTGATCATCGCGACCGGTCCCCTTACCTCGCCCGATCTTGCCGCGACAATTGGCAGGCTGACCGGTGAACAGCAGCTCGCTTTCTTCGACGCTATCGCGCCGATTGTACATCGCGAGAGCCTCGACCTTACGCAGGCGTGGTTCCAATCGCGCTACGACAAACCCGGCCCTGGCGGCTCTGGCGCCGATTACATCAACTGTCCGCTTTCGCGCGAACAATATGAGACTTTCATTGCCGCTTTGCTGGCCGCCGATAAAACCAGCTTTCACGAGTGGGAAGAGTCAACGCCCTATTTCAACGCTTGCCTGCCGATCGAAGTCATGGCCGAGCGTGGCCCTGAGACGTTGCGGCATGGCCCGATGAAGCCCTTCGGCCTGACCAATCCGCACGATCCGGGCAAAAAGCCCTATGCGGTGGTGCAGCTACGGCAAGACAACAAGCTCGGCACCTTGTTCAACATGGTCGGCTTCCAGACAAAGCTAAAACACGGTGAGCAAATTCGTATTTTTCGGACCATTCCAGGCTTGCAGAACGCGGAATTTGCCAGGCTTGGCGGCCTGCACTGCAATACTTTTCTCAATTCGCCAAAGTTGCTTGATGAAACACTGCGAATGAAAGCAAACCCACGCTGGCGTTTTGCCGGTCAGATCACCGGCTGCGAAGGCTATGTGGAATCTGCGGCCGTCGGTTTGCTCGCGGCGCGTTTTGCCGCCGCCAGCCGGCGCGGCGAGCGGATCGTGCGTCCACCCGCGACCACAGCGCATGGCGCACTGCTCGCGCATATTACCGGGGGCCACATCGAAACGATCGATATGGGGACGTCCTCATTCCAGCCAATGAACATAAATTTTGGCTTGTTCCCGCCGTTACCCGAGGCTCCGACATTCGACCGAAATAGCAAGCTGGGACGTAGCACCGCCAAAGCGCTCGCGCGCAAGAGTGCCCTGACCAGGCGCGCGCTCGCCGATCTCGGCCGCTGGATTGCCGGAGATTTGCCGGCTGTGGCGGCCGAGTAATTGCTAGGCGCCAACCCGGCTAAAGGACTTCGCCGCGCGCCAGATGCGCCACTGCCGCCGCCACGGTGCCACTTGGGGAGGCCGGAACGGGTCATAGTCAGGCCGCTCCATATCGCGTAGCCATTGCCACAGCGGCGCCAAAGGCAAGAAGGCGGGCTGCATATTATTTGGAATTTCAGTGCCGGCGGCTCCGACCCGCGCGAGATAATGTCTTGCGCGCAAGCGAAGTTCAGCGAGTGCAGCGCGCACTTCAGGTGTAGCGCGCAAAGCGAAAATATCGTCAGGCTCTGCGCGATAATGCTGAAGGACCTCGACAGGCACATAAAGCTGACGGCGCGCCGCATGGCGCGGTAACTGAGCCAGCACGTTTGCAATCGTTTGCGCCTGGCCGGCCTCCGCGGCGAGCGCGGCAACCTCCAAACCGGTATCACCGCCGAGGATGCGTGCGGCCAATTCGAATATCGAACCAGCGGTTGCCACCGCGTAGGACTGAAGATCAGAGATAGCTGGCATTGGCTCGTTGTAGAGATCAAAGATATGCGCATCGATCAAGGCTATTAGGCGCTCACTATTGTCCTGCCCTAGTGTTTCCAACAATGCCGCCGCAGTTGGATTCGACGCAGCCTCCTCCGCACGCTCTCCCAAGAGAATTTCGCGCCACCATTGCAACCGGATTTCGCCTGGCATGGACTCGCGCGCCAGATCGCGCACGCGCGAAATCTCCACATTGAACGCATAAAGTGCAAACAACGCATTGCGGTAACCGGCGGGCGCGAACAACGTGGCCAGATAGCGGTCCCTATCAACCTCTCGAACAAGCCTGGCACAATGCTCGAAATGGGTTTGCATCGGGCAAGACTAGCGCGAATCAAGCCACTGCAATCAATCCCGCACCAATGCGCCGGTTTTCAGCCAAAAGAATATTGTAAGTTCGCACTGCCGCGCCTGTCGCCATTTCATCAACGGATAGCGACAATTCACGAAACCGATCTCGCAGATGTGTCGGTAGCACCCAGGGTTCGCGGCCGGTGCCAATCAGGAAAAAGTCGAGACTCTCAGCGCGCTCAAAGGCTGCCGACAGCGTATCCGCATCCAGTTCGGCCACGTTATTAACAGGCCAGGCCCAAATGCCGTTCGGAAAACATAGCAGCGAGCCCCGATGCGACATTCCGGCGAAACGGAAGCCACCATCGCCGTAAGCGTCGATACGCGCAGGGCGCGGCAGATGCGGAGCATCGGCGTGGCCGCCGAGCGCCATCTATTTCCGATCCGATGCGGTAAGGGAATCGCGACCTGTACCAACACCAAGGTAAATGAGAATCGGCGATGCAATGAACACCGATGTATACGTGCCGACCAGCACCACGCCAAACATCATGGTCGCTGTGAAGCTATGGATCGCTTGTCCGCCGAAAAGCAGAAGGGCTAGCAAGGCAAGCGACACAGTAACGTGCGTGATTACGGAGCGCGAAAGCGTCTGATTAACCGAAGCATTAAGCAATTCTGGCATCGGCAGCTTTCGATACCGCCGCAGCATTTCCCGAATACGATCATAAATAACAACGGTATCGTTGAGGGAGTAGCCCAGAATGGTGAGCAGCGCGGCAATACTTGTGAGATCAAAGTCTATCTGCGTAATCGACATAAATCCGATAGTGAGCACGATGTCGTGCACGTTGGCAATCATCGCGCCGAGTGCGAACTGCCACTCGAAACGGAACCAAAGGTAAATGAGGATCGCCAGGATCGCGAGCATCAGCCCAACCACGCCGTAGGAAAGCAGTTCGCCCGACACGCGCGGCCCAACCACCTCGACGCGCCGATAGTCGACTTCATTTCCGAGCGCGCCACGTACCTTGCTGACCGCCTGCTGCTGCGCGACCTCTCCGCCTGGCTGCTCGGCGATGCGGATGAGCACATCGTTTGGCGCACCGAACTGTTGCAGCTGCACCTCACCGAGGCCGAGCGTCCCGAGTGCGGCGCGCATTTTCGCAAGATCGGCAGCTCCAACTTTCGATTGCACCTCGATCAGCGTGCCACCCTTGAAGTCGATGCCAAAGTTCAGCCCATGGAAAAAATAAAGCGAGATCGCCAGGATCGACAGAAGCGCCGATACCGGAAAGCTGATGCGCCGGAAGCGCATGAAGTCGAATTTGGTGTCGTCTGGAACAATGCGAAGCAGGCGCACGACGCGGGCTCCTAAATTGGCACACGTTGCGGGCGCTGCCAGCGCACCCAATAAGCGACGATCAGGCGCGTCAGGGTGAAGGCAGTAAAAACAGTCGTGATAATCCCGATGCCGAGCGTAACGGCAAAACCGCGCACAGGACCAGTGCCGATATAGAACAGCACCGCGGCCGCAATGAATGTCGTGATGTTGGAATCGAGAATAGTAGCGAGCGCGCGTGAAAATCCGGCATCGATAGCGTTGATCGGCGTTCGGCCGCCACGCACCTCTTCGCGGATACGCTCGTAGATCAGCACGTTTGAGTCGACCGCGATACCAACCGTGAGCACGATACCGGCGATACCCGGCAACGTGAGCGTTGCGTTAAGAAATGACAGCACACCGAAGATCATGGCCACGTTGATGGCCACTGCAACGTTGGCGAACAGGCCAAACAGCCCGTATGTTAAAAGCATGAATACAATCACCATCGCCGCGCCGACATAAGACGAAACCTTGCCTTTGGCGATCGAGTCCTGGCCAAGGCCCGGACCCACTGTGCGTTCCTCAATAATGGTGAGCGGCGCGGGCAAAGCGCCAGCGCGCAAGAGAATGGCGAGGTCATTGGCGCTTTCCACCGTAAAACTGCCGGAGATCTGGCCGGAGCCGCCCAGGATAGGCTCCCGAATGACCGGTGCCGATATCACCTGGTTGTCGAGGATAATGGCAAACGGCTTGCCGACGTTCTCCTGCGTCACCTGCGCAAACTTGCGTGCACCGGAGGTATTGAAGCGGAACGATACGATGGGTTCATTGGTGCGCTGGTCAAAGCCGGGCTGTGCATCCGTAAGGTCGCCGCCCGAGACCAGGATGCGCTTTTCCACCAAATATGGGGTTTTCGGCTGAGTTGTGCTGTAGAGAATCTCGTCATCAGGCGGCACGTGCCCCTGCGCCGCCTGTTCTGCCGGCATTGAAACATCGACCATCCGAAAATCGAGCTTGGCGGTTTTACCGAGCAACTCCTTCAACCGCGTTGGATCTTGCAGTCCCGGTACCTGCACCAAAATGCGATCAATGCCCTGACGTTGGATCAGCGGCTCAACGGTACCGAGTTCATTGACGCGTCGTTCGATGATCTGGATCGACTGCTCGACTGACTGCCTCACACGTTCAACGAGGGCAGGCTCGGTTACCGTCAGCCGCACCAGGCTGCCAGCCTCTGTCGTTACATCGAGGCTGCGCTGGCCAGTGCTGCTGCCGAGAATACCGCCGAGCGGCTGTGAGAGTTCGCGCAGTTTTTGGACCGCCTGATCGAAATTGCTACCTTCGCGGATTCGCACTTCCACGCTATTGCCGCGCACCACAAGCCCGGTATAGCCAACGCGTGCGTCGCGCAGCACGCGGCGGACATCATCGCGTAGCGTCTCAAGCTTTTCCTTGCGTACCGCATTGCTGTCGACTTCAAGGAGAATATGCGAACCGCCTTGCAGGTCGAGCCCCAACACCACATGGCGCTGCGCCCATTTCGGCCAGCTCTGAACCATTTTCTCGGGTAGAAAATTGGGAACGGCAAACAGGCAGACGATAAACGCCGTGAGAATAATCGCCGTCGCCTTCCACCGCGTGAAATAAAGCATGAGGTCCCGACTTGCGGCTTAAAAGGCCAAGGCCACCGGGCTAGCCGGCTGTGGCCTCTTCTTTGACAGGCTCACCCTTGGCGCGAACATCGGTGACCATCTGCCGCATCTGGCGGATGCGCACGTCGTCCGCAATCTCGATCTCGATCTGGTCATCGTCGATCACCTTGGTAACCTTGCCGATAAGGCCGCCATTGGTGATGACCGTATCGCCCCGCCGTACGTTCTTGACCATTTCCTGGTGCTGTTTCACCCGCTTTTGCTGCGGCCGCAGGATTAGGAAATACATGATGACGAAAATCAGCGCGAACGGCAGCAGCGACATCAACATGCCGCCATCGCCGCCTGCCCCGCCAAACAGCGATCCTTGCGCAAACGCAGGCGTTATGAACATCGAAGCTTGTTCCTTGCGTGGTTTCCCCGGCGCCTGGGCAGCGCTGAATTTCGCGCGGACTATAACGGCCGCCCGTCCAATTGCAACGCCGTGTCACCCCTTGAAACCCGCGATTTTCAGCCGTTTCCCCGCAAGACGGCTTGCGGGGTTAGCGCTGCCCCGCTAAGAGCAGCGCGATTTACGGAAACACCAAATGGCCAAATCGAAGTCAAAATCGTCGCGGCGCTCCACGCCGAAGCGGAAAGCCGGCGCCCACCCCCCCGGACAGGCCGACGTGCTCGAACGCATAGCCACCGCGCTGGAGCGGCTGACGCCACAGCGCGCAACCCTGCCTGACCTCGGCGGCGCCGATGCTTTTGTTTGGCATCCGGACGGACGATTGGTGCCCGTTGCGCGCGTCAACCGCGTCGAGATGTCGCTGCTCAAAGGCATCGACCGCGTGCGCGACGTCCTGGTCGAAAACACAGAGCGTTTCGCCAAGGGTCTGCCGGCCAACAATGCGCTCCTGTGGGGCGCGCGGGGAATGGGCAAGTCGTCACTGGTGAAGGCCGCGCATGCCGGCGTCAATTCTGCTTCCCTGCACAATACAAGAAGTGGGCCTCTCAAGCTGATCGAGATCCACCGTGAGGACATTGATAGCTTGCCGGCGCTGATGTCGCTTACGCGCGGCTCGCATCATCGCTTTATCGTGTTTTGCGATGACCTATCGTTTGATGCCGAAGACACCACCTTCAAGTCGCTCAAAGCGGTACTGGAAGGCGGAATCGAGGGTCGGCCGGACAATGTTATTTTTTATGCGACGTCAAATCGCCGCCATCTCATGTCGCGCGACATGATGGAGAATGAGCGCTCAACGGCAATCAATCCGGGTGAAACGGTCGAGGAGAAAGTATCGCTATCCGATCGGTTCGGATTGTGGCTCGGGTTCCACCGCTGCAGCCAGGATGAATATCTGGCAATGGTCGACGGCTATGTCGCGCACTACAAAATCCCGGCGCGCGAGTCCTTGCACCGCGACGCGCTCGAGTGGTCTACCACGCGGGGCTCCCGATCAGGTCGCGTAGCCTGGCAGTTCGTACAGGATCTGGCCGGACGACTTGGCGTCGCGCTGAAAGGTTAGGCGCCACTGAGGTACTGAGTCGGGTCGACCGGAGCCGACCCCTTTCGAATCTCGAAGTGCAATTGCGGCGACGTCACGTTGCCAGTTTGCCCCGCGTGAGCAATTACTTGTCCACGCTTAATGGTATCGCCACGCTTGACCATCAATTCACTCGCGTGCGCATAGGCTGACACATAACCGTTCGAATGGCGGATTAGCACCAGATTGCCGTAGCCCTTAAGCTCATTGCCGGCGTAGGCGACCACACCATCATCCGCAGCCTTGATCGGCGTGCCTTCCGGCACCGCCAGATTGATACCATCATTCTGTGTGCCGTTCTTGCTCCCAAAGCCGGCGATAACACGCCCGCGGACTGGCCAACGGAATGACGGCATGGCCCCGCTCGGTTCCGCGGACTTGGCGGCCGTCTCGGTCGTGCGTGGCTCTTCCTTCGCAACTTGTACACTTTGCACTGGCGCCGCGCTTGCAACCTTTGTCCTCTCCGGCAACACTGCGCGCGGCTGCGCGACTTGCGACACTGGTGCTGCTTGAGCGACCGCTACCGAATGCCCGCCCGCAGGAATGGTAAGTCGATCGCCGACGCTAAGCTTAGCGGTGGGCTGGATATGGTTTGCATGTGCCAGCGCCGCAACTGTCACGCCACTCAGGCGCGCAACGCTCATAAGCGTATCGCCAGATTTCACGACATGAGCATTGCCGGCCGCCGCCTGTGCAGGACTATGGACTGCCGCCGTTTGCGGCATCGCCGAAACATAGCGCGGGATAACCAGGCGTTGGCCTGGCCGGACCTGATCCGCATCACGAATGCCGTTCGTCTGCATAAGCGCCGACGCAGGTACGTGGTGCTTGCGCGCTATGGTGTCGATCGTTTCCCCATAACCCACGGTCACAGCCGAACCGCCGTTCCAGGCCCAATGACCAGAAGTTGCCCGAGCACCTGCTGCCGTTCCAGTGACGTCAGAATATTGGTTGGTCGAGCGATAGGTTCCAAGGCTTTGTGAGCCGTAAGTCCCAGGCGCAGATGAGACGGCTGCGGGCTGGCTCGGTGCCGGCAGTGGCTGCGCTTCGACGCGCCCGGACGCTGGAGGGGCCGGAATCGAGCTGGCGACATTCTGCGGCGGAGCCGGACGATCGGTATTGTAGGAGCTGGATTCGAAACGTGCGGAGTCCGAACAACCGGCGGCGGCGATACCAACCAGCGCGAGAACTACAGCACGCGGCCAAACGCGCGGGTGGGACTCGACCTTGGAACGCGGCATGTGGTTACTCACTCGTACGCAAAAAACGCAGAGTTTGAAATAAAGCAGCCGCGAGTAAACAAGGCTTTAAGGGTTAACGCGCGGATATCGGCACTTTTGGTCCGATAAAAATGTCACAGTTCTTGCGCTTGGCCCGGTAACATGGGCACAAAACGCACCGGGATGAGATTCTCGCGCCGGATTCCCGTTTCCGATTTGGTAAGCTTGATAATATGTTGTGAGTGGTCGCGAGACCCAAGGGGCAGGATCATGATGCCGTTCTCGGCGAGCTGATCGAGCAGCGTCTGGGGCAGTATCTCCACGGCGGCGGTGACGATAATGCGATCATAAGGCGCCCTGCCCGGCACGCCGGCAAAACCATCTCCGACCACGACGTCGACATTGTCATAACCAAGTGACTTCAGACGATCTCTCGCCTGATCGGCAAGCGTACGGTAGCGCTCGATGCTGACCACTTCGCGCGCAAGCCGCGACAGCACCGCGGCCTGATAGCCGGAGCCAGTTCCTACCTCCAGTACGCGATGGTGCGAACGCACCCCAAGCTGCTTGGTCATGTAAGCCACGACGTAAGGCTGGCTGATGGTCTGCCCGCAGGCGATCGGCAGTGCCTGGTCGGCATAGGCACTGTCCGCAAAGTTCGTCTCGACGAATCGCTCGCGCGGCACCTCATCCATCGCCCGCAATACGGCCTGATCGGCAATGCCCCGCCGACGCAAGGTCAGCAGAAATTCCATGCGATCGTCGTCCTGCTGATTGTGCGGTGCTTCCGACACGTTTGCCCCTTTGCCGGCTTATTAGCATGTTTGCTGGGAGTTGAGCTAAGCTGGAACTCCATGGCCCATATTGAGTTGTAGGGCGGGAGACAACAATGACAAATTCCTCGGCAGCGGCGCCACGCGTTCTCGTGGTCGAGGATGAGTATTTGATACGCATGTTGCTCGAGGACATGCTCGACGAGCTCGGCTATGGAGTGATCGCCGCCGTGGGCACCATTTCGGAAGCCCGCCAAATCGCAACCAGCGGCGAATTCAATGCTGCCATTCTCGATGTCAATCTGGACGGCCAGGAGATTTATCCAGTTGCCGATATTTTGGCCGAACGCGGCCTGCCCTTCGTTTTTGTCACAGGTTACGGGGAGCGCAGCTTGCCTGAGCCTTATCGTGGCCGCCCCGCGCTCCAGAAGCCTTTTCAGGCCGAACAGCTTAAGAACACGCTTGCAGGCCTGCTGGCCTAGCCGAACATCTCCGCCAGCTTGGTCATGAATGGCTCATCGGTGAGATCGAGTCGCAACGGCGTGACCGCAATGCGTTTTTCGATCA
>DASWAK010000230.1:0-2286 GCA_036391175.1 Pseudolabrys sp. | reverse complement strand
GCGCCTCGATGGCAACGACGCCGTGCGTCATCGACGTACGGATGATGTCGCAATCGAGTCCGTGCTGACGAGCGTGCGGCAAGTGCTTGCGGAGGCCAAAAAAAGTACGAAATGAACCGCCGCGCTCTCCGGCTCGCCCCTACGTTAACGAACGGGTGGGGCAAGCCTGACGCGACGCTGTTTTCGTGCTATCAGAAGGGCCATGGCTAAACCGAACCCCGCTCATGTCACCAGCGACCGTGCGCAGGCTGCAATCGCGTCGGCTTTGCATACCCTGGAGGCCGAAGGCAGTGGTGTCGATGCGCTTGCCGCTGCATTGCGCGACGGGCTCGGCACTGGTTTTACCGCTGCAATTGATCTGATCCGTGCCGCAGAAGGCCGAGTGATCGTCACCGGTATGGGCAAGTCCGGCCACGTTGCGCGTAAAATCGCTTCCACCTTCGCGTCCACTGGCACGTCCGCCTTTTTCGTGCACCCCGGCGAAGCGAGCCACGGCGATCTCGGAATGATCGCTAGCAATGATGTCATCCTGGCGCTGTCATGGTCGGGCGAAACCGCGGAACTGAAAAACATAACCGATTATTCGCGCCGCCACGGAATCAAGCTGATCGCGATGACGGCGATGCCGGAGAGTGCCCTAGCCAAGGTTGCGGACGTGGTTCTCGTGCTACCGCAGGCGCGTGAGGCTTGCCCGCACAATCTGGCGCCGACGACTTCTTCGCTGATGCAACTTGCGCTTGGCGATGCCTTGGCTATCGCGTTGCTCGAAAGCCATGGGTTCACAGCTGTCGATTTCGGCCTACTGCACCCCGGCGGCAAGCTCGGCACCCTGCTAAAAACCGTTCGCGATATTATGCATACCGGCGCGACCATGCCGTTGGCGCCGCTCGGCGCTCCTATGTCAGAGGCAATTCTCGAGATGACCGCGAAAGGGCTCGGTTGTGTAGGCATCACCGATACGCGCGGGCTCCTGGTCGGAATTATCACCGACGGTGACCTGCGCCGCCACATGCGCAACGATTTGCTCAAGGCCCGTGTCGACGACGTTATGACCCGCAAACCGAAAACGGTGCGACCCGATCAGTTGCTCAGCGAGACGCTGGAGATTCTCAATTCGATGAAGGTGACCGCCCTGTTTGCGGTCGAGGCTGGCGAGCCAGTCGGCGTCATCCACGTGCACGACCTACTGCGCGTAGGTGTGGCGTAAAAAATCATCAAACGATTTTTGCAACCGCCTCGATTACGGCGTCGACCGTTGGTGGCATGCCATTGTCGCCAAGAGTCGACCGTACCCCGCTCCCGACAGGACCCGTGAGCGTTGCTTTACTGCCGGTAAAGATCGCAACCAATGGGACCCCGAGCGCAGCGGCAAGATGCAAGAGACCCGTGTCAACGCCGACGACGTATTGTGCGCCGGCAATCAGTTTTGCAACCTGGTCCAGCGGTGCGCGCTCGGGCACGCGTGCGCGCGGCACTTCGAGCGCTATGCGTTCGCTGCGTGCGCGCTCAACCGCGGTACCCCAGGGCAACACCAGTTCAAGACCCCGGCCGAGTGCCTTACCGAGTGCGATCCAATCGGTTTCCGGCCATTGTTTTTCCACCCGTGCGGTTGCGTGAAGCAACACTGCGTAGCGCGACACATCATGCTTAAAGTGTGCGCGGTCGAGCCCAAAGTCAGGGGCGCCCTGCGGCGTGTAGCCGAGTGCCAGTCCACCCAGGATTCGGTTGCGCTCGACTGCATGTAAATTGCGGTCAACCCGGTGGCGGACGTCGTAAAACACCGAAGCCAAGGGCTCGCGGATACTTGAAACATCGTAACCGTGGCTCCGACCGTGGGCTATGTACGCCATGATGGCGGAGCGCAAGAGACCCTGGCTGTCGATGATGTCATCATATTGATGCGCGCGAATGGCGCGGAAACTTGCGGCAATCTCGACCCTTGTCGCCCGTGTATAGAAAGATTTCCGCCAGCGCCGCCAGGCTACGGGAATGACTTTAGCCACGGCTGGGTGCAGGCGCACCAGGGGCGCAAACATCTCTTCCACCAGCCAGGTGAAAACCGCATCGCCACGCGCCTTTCGGGCATCGGTCAGGGCCGGCATGTGATGAATCACATCGCCGAGAGAAGATGTCTTGATGAAGAGAATATAGGTCATGAGGCGGTTGCGGCACCCATATACCGGGCATTAAGCATGCCCGCCATAACCATGCCATCGCGCCGCGTCATCAGGATGCAGCTTTTACGATCGGCCACATTCGCTGGGACCAAGAGGGGGCATCGAGCAT
>DASWAK010000229.1:0-3743 GCA_036391175.1 Pseudolabrys sp. | reverse complement strand
GCACGATTACATAGTCGCCGCGCTTGAGTTCAACTTTTTGTTTTTTTGCGGTATCATACAGATCATCGTTGGTAATGCCGTAGCCGTCGGCGAGCGACTCGACACCCCTGTAGCGGGCGACATCGAGAAAGACTCCGCGTCCAACCATCCTGTTCTTGGTTTTTTCGATGCCGCATTTCTGCGCACCGGCCGATGTCACCTCGCGGCAGTCGTAACCGTTCCACATGTAATTCTCATAAAATACGTGGCCGAGCCCATCCCATTGAGTGCCGCATTGAAGCGGCATGGTCACTATGTCGTCGGCGGCGCGAATTCCGCGCTTATCGAGCACGCCGGAATAGGCATCTGTACCCGTGCGCAGCATGGTGTGGATTGGATTTGTGCGACCCATTGCCGGATACTTGCTTTTTGCGCCCTGCGGTCCGGCGTGATCGAAGTTGAGCGCAAGCGAAATAACCTTGCCCTTCTTCACCAGGCGGGTAGCGGCGACGATATCTTCCGCCGTCGTGTAATTGAGCGTGCCAACCTCGTCATTCGGGCCCCACTTGCCCCAGTTTTTGTACTTCTCCGCGGCTTCGCGCATATCCTGACGGGTGATCTTTCGCGCCGGCATTGAATTTCCTCTAACGAAAATAAAACGACATTAGCCGCCGGAATACAGCCTGTGGGCGCGCGCGATGCAAGCCCTACTGGCAACGCACTCGCGCAATGCTACGATGAAAAAAGGGAGCAAAGGATGCACCCGCTGTCTCGCCTCTTGGCGGCCGGCACGTTTTTGTTGGGCGCGCTATTCACTAATTTCACAGCCCAAGCGCAAGATACAACGGGTTATCCTGCACGCCGGTCAAGATTGTCGTGCCGTTCGCGCCGTATGGGGAGAAGTCCATGAAAGTTGCAACGCGCATTATTATACTCTTTGCTGCGCTGCTGGCCGGCGGCCCGGCCCAGGCGACGGGTTACCCTGATCATCCGGTCAAGGTCGTGGTGCCCTTCGCACCCGCCGGCCCAACCGATGTCATGGCGCGCTTGATCGCACAGAAGCTTTCGGAAGCGCTGAGACAGCAGTTCTACGTCGAGAACCATCCCGGAGCCGGCGGCAATATCGGCATGACACAAGTCGCGAAGTCTGCGCCCGATGGTTATACCCTCCTCGTGGCGAGCTCGAGTTATGTGGTCAATCCGAGTCTCTACGCCAAGAATCCGTACGATCCCTTCAAAGATTTCGCGCCGGTCACCCTTGCGGCCGCGTCGCCGAACATCCTGGTCGTCAACGCCGATTTCCCTGTCAAGTCAGTGAAGGAGCTTGTCGATCTCATCAAGAAAGAGCCCGGCAAGTACAATTACGCGATGCCCGGTACCGGTACGACGCCCCATCTTGCCGGTGAGTTGTTCAAACTCACCTTCAAGCTTGATCTCACAACCGTGCCGTTCAACGGCGCTGGCCCCGCGATTCAGTCCGCAGTTGCTGGCCATACACCCATCGCCTTCACCGCATTGCCGCCGACAGCACCGCAGGTGCAAGGGGGCAAATTGCGTGGGCTTGCTGTAACCTCACACAAGCGCTCGTCCGCCTTGCCAGACGTGCCGACCATGGCGGAATCCGGTGTCATCGGTCAGGAATCCGAAACAATGCAGGGCATTTTCTTGCCGGCTGGGACGCCGAAGGAGATTGTCGCTCTGCTTAATCGCGAGATCGCCAAGGCAATGGCGATGCCGGACGTGAAGGAAAAATGTAGCCAACTCGGCTTCGATCCCGTTGCGGACAAACCGGATGAGTTCGCCGCCTATATCAAGAAAGAGGTCGAAAAGTGGGCCAAGGTGATCAAGGACGCCAAGATCCCGCAGATCCAGTAAGTCACTCGCTTTACCTATAGCGATGCGTATCGTCGATATCCGCGAGACGGCGGTTCCGCTTAAGTCGACGCTCGCGAATTCGAGTTTCGACTTCACCGAAATGACAACCTCGGTGGTCGCTGTAATTACTGACGTCATTCGCAGTGGCAAGCCGGTCTGCGGGTTTGCCTTTAACTCTACGGGCCGCTACGCCTGCGGCGCGCAAATGCGGGCACGTTTCATTCCGCGCATCCTTGCTGCGGAACCCGCTTCGATGCTCGACGATACCGGTAGTAACCTCGATCCAGCAAAAATATTCAGCTGCATGATGCGACGGGAGAAAGCCGGTGGACATTCCGAGCGTTCGATCGCTATCGGCACCATTGAGGTGGCGATATGGGACGCCGTCGCCAAGATCGAGGACAAGCCACTGCACGCCGTTCTTGCCGAGCGCTTTAGCACCGGCAGAATTTCTAACAGAGTGTTCTGCTACGTCGGCGGCGGCTGGTATTGGCCCGGGCAGACGATCAAGGATCTACAGGACGAGATGCGTCGCCATCTCGATGCCGGCTATACCATGGTGAAGATGAAGGTCGGCGGCCTGCCACTCGATGAGGATCTGCGGCGACTGGAGGCCGTGCTGGAAGTCGTCGGCTCTGGCGAGCGCCTCGCTGTCGATGCCAACTGTAAGTTCGATCGCAACGAAGCCTTGCGCTACGCTAAGGCGGTCTCTCCTTACAAACTGCGCTGGTTCGAGGAGCCCTGCGACCCGCTTGATTTTTCCTTGTTTGCTGAACTTGCGAATGTCTATGGGTCGCCGCTTGCCACCGGCGAAAACCTTTACTCGACGCAAGACGTGGAAAACCTGGTGCACTTCGGCGGTTTCCGCGCTGGGCGAGATGTGATCCAGATCGATCCGCCGCAGGCCTACGGCATTGGCCAATACGCCAAGACGCTTGCGATGCTGTCACGCCGCGGCTGGTCGCGCACGTCGCTTTTCCCGCACGGCGGCAACCAGATGTCGCTCGCAATCGCCGCCGGCTTCGGTCTCGGCGGCGCTGAATCCTACCCCGGAGTGTTCGGCGATTTCGGCGGATTTGCCGACGACGCCACGATCGAGAGCGGCGCGATTTCGCTCTCTGGCCGTCCCGGCATCGGCTTCGAAGGCCAGGCTCGGCTTTACCGAATCATGCGTGAGCTTACGGGTCTTTAGTGTCGAGCAGGAAATCGCAGCTGCTTTAACAAGGCATGAGACTGCCAATAGAGCAGGGGCGCTCCAATCTCCGAGAAATGGCTATTCGCGCGCAACACTTTGATCGGCTAATGTGCAGGTCGACGTGGCCTTGCAACCCGGTCGACAATGCCGATGGACACCGATGCCCTCCGCCGACTGCACTATGCCGCCGCCATAGGCTGCGGCGTATTCGCAGCCTTGGTCACGCATATCTTGTTGACGGTGCTTGGAATTGGACTCGATGCCGTGCTCCGCGACACTGTCACCGGCAATAAGCAGCAGTTTGTCTCCGCCATGGCCTGGTGGGCGATCGGTGGGGCCGGCTTTGTCGGCGGCTGGGCCGCTGGCGCCTACCTGATTGCAGCCGCTCGCGAGCGCGAATTGATCTATCGACTGGCGCAGCGCTTCCTTATTGCGCTGGTATTTTTAGCGGCCACCGCCGGCGGCATCATGAGCAAGACCGGCAATCTCGGCGGTACGGTCGACGTCATCGCTGGCCTCGCCGCCTTAGGACTAGGACTGATTTGCGCCTTCTGCGGAGCACGACTGGCCTATCTCAATGCCGAACAGGTCTAGCGGACGAAAACGGTTTAGGCGCCGATGTAGACCACGAAACACGTTGCGATGGCTTCGCGCCACTCTCTCGATTGGGGGAAGACCATCGTGCTGGTCGAGC
>DASWAK010000228.1:0-8018 GCA_036391175.1 Pseudolabrys sp. | reverse complement strand
ATGACATCGCTGGAAAAGGCCAAGCCGACCCCAGCGCAATGATCGAGGCGATCACGCGATTGGCAAAAGTCAGCGTTTCGGAAAAACAGCCCGGCTAGCGGATAACTCGGTCTCGTCATCCTGAAGTGCGAACTTGCGCCGAGCACCTCAGCGTGACGGGAGCGTAATTAATTATTCTCAGCGAATCGGCGGCAGCTGCGAAGACGAAGTCGCACTCGCGTTATTGCGCGCGGCACCGGCGTTAGCCGGCGGCACAATGTTGGCCGGCGCGCCAGCAGGCGCCAGACCACCAGCAGCCGGTTGTACACCCGTATTGGCGACGTGCTCGGGCGCCTTGCCCGGTAACACAACTACGCGAGTGCCTACCTGCACACGGCTAAAGAGGTCCTCGATATCCTCATTGAGGAGACGGATGCAGCCCGACGACACAAACGAACCGATGGTCGACGGCTGGTTAGTGCCGTGGATGCGGTAAAGTGTATGGCCAAGATAGAGAGCGCGCGCGCCAAGCGGATTTCCGGGGCCTCCCGCCATCATGCGTGGCAAATAAGGCTGGCGCTCGATCATCTCGGATGGCGGAAACCAGTCCGGCCATTCCTTCATCTTGGAGATGCGCTCGGTGCCGGTCCAAGTGAAGCCCTCACGGCCGACGCCAATGCCGTAGCGCAAAGCCTTGCCACCGCCGAGCGTCAGGTAGAGATAGGTGTTGGGCGTATCGATGACTATTGTGCCGGCCGGTTCCCTAGTGGCGTAGTCGACCAGTTGCTTTTTCAGGTTAGGCGGAAGTTCCTTCGGCTTGCCGGTTTCTGGCTGGTCCTCTGGTGGTAGCGTCATGACGCTGCTGGACGGCTGACCAGATCGAGGCCCGACATTCGGAACCGCGCCGACCGCGGCTGGCGGACGTAACGCATCCGGATCGTTATTCGCCCGAGCCGGCGCACCAACGGCTGGCGGAGGCTGTTGCGTCTCAAACTGGCGGCCGTAGCCAGTAGGCCGTTGCTCGGGCTCACCGAACAAGCCGGTCGGAGGTGGGGCGACCACATCGTCATCCGGATCGGGAAGCACGCGAGCAGGATCGCGACGCTGAGCTTGGCCGGAGCGCGAGCTGCGGGGCGCCGGCAGGGAATACTCCTCCTCATCATCATAATAGCCGCCCATGGCCGGGGGCAGTCGCTCTTCATAATAGATTCCCGGGGGCGGCAATTGCTGCGCCTGCGCGGGCGCAACCGTAAATGCCGCCGCGACCGACAGCGCCAGCAGAAAAGCAGCAGAAAATCGAATCATTAGCCACCCTCGGCGGCGGCGAAACAGCCGCCAATCCGTGCCCTGATTGCCCCCGGATGAAGGCACATTCAAGACCAGAATACGACGATCTCGTTAACGTGAATTTGCCGTGCCCTCTCAGGCTTTCTTGGCCTCTGTCGCCAATACCTGCTTAGCCACACGGTGACAATCTACCGCGGCTGGGAAGCCGCAATAAACCGCGACCTGCCGCAAAATGGCGGAAAGCTCATTCGGCGTGAGCCCGTTGCGCAGTGCGCCGCGGAAATGTGCCTCAAACTCATGCATCCGGCCAAGGCAGGCGATCATCCCGAGATTGAGGATGCTGCGCTCGCGTGGCTTGAGAGCATCATCGCCCCATACCGCACCCCAGCAATAGGTGGTCAGCAATTCCTGGAACTGACGGTTGAAGTCGTCAGTGTTAGCAACGGCACGATCGACGTACTCGTCCCCCAGCACCTTGCGGCGCATGGTCATTCCGCGGTCGTAGAGTGGCTTGTCCATGGTGGAATCTCCCAATTGGCGTTGATTTTTCCCTCGTCGAACCATGTTGACAGAGTTTGGACGATTTCGTCCATCCGCGCCGCACGGTCGGGAGACCTGTTATCGATATGGGTGTAGCCATCGTCGGCGGCGGTATCTGCGGATTATCGCTCGCACTCAATCTCAAGGAACGTGGAATCGACTGCCCGCATTTATGAGCGCGCACCGGAGATCAAATCGCTCGACGTCGACAACTGCCGGCGCCGAACTGCAAGGCGGTATATCGGCTGGTGAAAGGTCTTGAGATGCCGCCCAGAGGCAGGTCGCGAAGGCCAGATAATTCAATAAGTTAGGTTTTGGCTCCGCGAGCTTGCCCCCGGATTCCCCGCTATACTGGCGGCACAGGATTCAGACGCTTCGCCCGTTAATTGGACAGGCTAAGGACTAGAATGGACGGGCGTTCCATATGGCAGCCACCACATCATTGCGATGGATGACAGCGACGAGGCGCTCATGGCCCGGGTCGCGCGCGGCGACGAACGGGCATTCCAGCTGCTTTCGCGCCGTCATTTGCCGGCCATCCTCGGGCTTGCCCGCCGCATTCTTGGTAACGCGGCCGAGGCGGAGGACGTCGCACAAGAGGCCCTCATGCGCGTCTGGACCCACGCGCCGCGCTGGCAGCCCTTGGCGCAGTTCCGGACATGGCTCACCCGCGTGGTGGTCAACCTCTGTCTCGATCGCAAACGGCGCGCGCCGTGGGTCTCGTTGGAAACGGCCGGCGACATTGTCGATCCGGCGCCCGATGCGGGCGAAAAGGTGGAGAGTGATGAGCGCGAGCGTATGCTTACGACGGCGATTGACAAACTTCCCGCGCGCCAGCGCAGCGCGATCGTGCTCACCTATGGCGAAGGCATGAGCAATGCGCAGGTGGCGGAAATTCTCGACACGTCTGTGTCGGCGGTCGAGACCTTGCTGATGCGTGGCAAGCAGAACCTGCGCCAAGCGTTCGGCGTGATCGATAAGGATAAGTGAAATGACCAATGAGCAGCTCGACGAATTTCTCGACAAGGCGCTGAGGCGCCACATGCAGGCACCGCCCGCCGACGAGGCTGCGGTCGAGCGTGTGCTCGCCCGGCTGAGCGGTCCCCTGCCCCGGCAAAAGCAGCCGCTGTGGCGGCTGCCTGCTGTTCTGCTCAATTGGGAATTCGCGCCGGCCTGGCCGCGCATGGCGGCTCTCGCTTGCTGTGCCGCGCTCGGTTTCTTCGTCGGCATCGCCGGCCTTGACCGGCGGTTCGACGGTCCGGGTGCGCCTCCCGCTTATGTCGGCGGCGGCGGCATCGGCGCGATCACGTTCGAGCCCGACGTATTCACTGGAGGGCGGCCATGAGCATCGCCCATGCCGTTCCGGCCGTGACGCATGGCTCTTCGCGCTGGCTGCTGCTCGGCTCGCTCGCGCTCAACCTGTTTTTCGTGGGCGTCGCAGTGGCCATGGCGATCCGCACGCCAGCGCCGTCTTATTGGGATCCCAATGTGTTCGTGCGCGTCGAGCGATTGGCGGCGACGCTGCCGCCCGCCGATGCCGACATCCTGCGCGACCAAATTAATGAAAACCACGCGGCCATCGACGGTGCGCAGACAAAATACCATTCTGCGCGCCAACATATCCATGACGTGCTGCGGCAGGAACCCTTCGACGTCGAGGCCATGCGCGCGGCAACCGCCCAGACGCGGGCAGCACGGCTTGCCTTCGACCAGACGGTCCAGGGCGTGTTCGCCAATATCGCGGCGAAAATCTCGCCGGCTGGCCGGCAGGCTTTGGCCAATTGGCCGCCAGGGCGCAGACCCGTCAGCGACAAACGGTAGTACAATTAGTAAACGAGTCGCTATTGGCCGGGTTCTGAAAGTCTTGGGAATGCAAGGGGCTGGGAAGGCAAAGGAGGCGGGAACGAAAGCGCGGGGGCGCCCGTTTTGGATTATGCTCCATGGACTATGCCTGACGGTGCCCCTTGGGGGCTGCCTGCTGACCGGCGACAAGCCGGAGCCGGGGCTCGATATCCCGCCGGCCTATACCTTCGGTCCGCGTAAGCCTGTAGCGGCAGAAGCAGCGGTTCCCCCACTCGACTGGTGGCGCGCGTTCCGCTCGCGCGAATTGACTGAAATCATCGAAGCGGCGCGCGAGGCCAATCTTGACATTGCCGCAGCGATCGCCCGCATTGTGCAGGCCGACGCCACCGCGCGCATCACTGGCGCCGCGCTGCTGCCAACGGTCAATCTCGACGGCAGCGCCGAACGTATACGGACCTCACAATCGACAGCAGTCGGCGGGACCAAAGGCTCGCTCGGCGGCTCCGAACGAGACCTGCTATCAGCTTCGCTGAATAATCTATCCGCCAGCTACGAAATCGATTTCTGGGGTAAGAACCGCTCCCTCGTGCGTCGCGACGAGGAATTAGCTGTCGCCAGCCGCTACGACCGCGAGGTCGTCGGTCTTACGACTGTCGTCACTGCGGCCAATGCCTATTTCCAGGTACTGGCCGCGCAAGATCGCTTGCGCGTCGCGCGTCAGAATCTTGAGAGCGCGTCTCGCGTGCTCAACCTGATCAATCAACGGCTTCAGGCAGGCACCGCCTCCGCGCTCGATACGGCCCAGCAGGAAAGCCTTGTGAACAACCTGCGCGCCACCATACCGCCGCTCGAGCAGACGCTGCGGCTTAACCGGGTTACGCTCGCGGTACTGATGGGGCGCTCGCCCGAGAGCGTGACCATCCGCGGCGGAAGCTTGCGGAGCATCGCCTATCCGCGCGTGACGCCGGGGCTGCCGTCCGAGCTTTTGGCGCAGCGCCCCGACATTCGCAAAGCCGAGGCCAATCTTGCCGCCGCCAACGCCAACGTGGAGAACGCGCGCGCGCAGTTCCTGCCCAGCATCACGCTCACCGGAATAGGCGGCTACCAGAGCGCAATACTCAAAACTTTGCTGCGACCGGAATCGGCCTTCTTCGATCTCACCGCCGGCCTGACGCAACCGATTTTCCACGGTGGCGCGCTGCTCGGCAATCTTGATCTCAGGAAGGGCCAGCAGGATGAACTGCTCCAGACCTACCGCAAGACGGTGATCTCTGCGTTCTCCGACGTGGAGAATGCGCTCGACGACATTCGTAAAACCGCAGAACGCGAACGCTTGCAGCGTGAAGTGGTGACAAGCTCGCGGCGCGCTTTCGACATCGCCGAGCAGCGCCTGCGCGAGGGCACGGTCGATCTGGTCACCGTGTTGCAAACGCAACAGACGCTCTACGCAGCGGACGACGCGCTGGTACAGGCGCAGCTCGCCCATGTGCAGGCAATCGTGAGTCTTTATCAGGCGCTCGGCGGTGGTTGGCTTCCGAAGCCCGTGGTATCCGCCGATGCACGGTGAAGTCCCCAGACAACTTTTGGCAAAAGCGCGCGGCAGCAAGCGTCGCACGCTTGCGATCGCGATCATTCTAATCGCTATTGTGGCTGCGCTCTATTACGTCTTTGGCGGCCCAGCATCGCAGCAGCGGCGGGCCAGCCGCTTCGGCGCCGAGGGGCCGGTGCCGGTCCTCGTTGCGACCGTATCGCGCGCTGATGTGCCCGTCTTTCTCGACGCCGTCGGCACAGTCAAGGCGCTCAACACCGTTACCGTGCGTCCGCAGGTGGACGGCAAGCTGCTCAGCGTCAACTTCAAGGAAGGCGACGACGTAAAAAAGGGCGACGTACTGGCCAAAATTGATCCCGTCATCTATCAGGCCCAGCTCGGGCAGGCGGTGGCCAAGAAGGCGCAGGACGAGGCGCAGCTCGCCAATTCCAAGATCGATCTTGAGCGCTACGAAAAACTCGCTGCCACCGCTGCCATCAACAAGCAGCAGGCTGATACACAGAAAGCGCTGGTGGCACAAAACACTGCCTTGGTGCAGGCCGATCAGGCGGCGATTGACAATGCCCAGGCGATGCTCGGTTACACGACCATCACCGCCCCGCTCGATGGCCGCATCGGCATCCGGATGGTGGACGAAGGCAATTACGTGCGGTCCGCCGATACAAATTCCGCGCTTGTGGTGATCACCCAACTGCGTCCGATCTCGGCGCTGTTCAATCTGCCGCAGCAGGACTTGCTGCAGGTGAACGCCGCCGTCGGCAAAGGACCGCTCAATGTCGAGGCGCAACGCTCGGATAATGATGCGGTGATCGACCGCGGCGTGCTCAGGGTAGTGGACAACCAGGTCGACCAGACCACGGGGACAGTAAAGCTGAAGGCTGAATTTCCCAACACCGATTTGCAGCTGTGGCCGGGGCAGTTCGTCAATATCCGACTGCTGATCGACACGCTCAAACAGGTGGTGGTGATTCCGACCGGCGCAGTGCAGCGCGGACCGAACGGCACCTTCGTCTATGTGGTCAAAGACGACAACACAGTGGCCGTGCGGCCGATCGTGGTGCAGAAGCAGGATGAGACGCAGACTGTCGTAAGATCCGGCATAGAGCCGAACGAGCGCGTCGTCACCACCGGCTTTGTCCGGTTGACTGATGGCAGCAAAGTTTCGGCCGGCAGTGCCAATGCACCAGCAGGGCCACCGCAAGGTGCTCGGCCGCGCGACCAAGGGCAGCGGGGCGGCAACGCTACGAGGCCAAACTCGCAGCAATGAGCGTATCATCGCCATTCATTCACCGGCCAATTGCGACTTCCCTACTCGGCGTCGCGGTGATGCTCGGCGGTTTCCTCGGCTACTGGTGGCTGCCGATTTCCGCCCTGCCGCAGGTCGATTTCCCGACCATCCAGGTCACAACCCAGCTGCCCGGCGCCAATCCTGACACCATCGCAGCGCTGGTAACCGCTCCATTAGAGCGCCAATTCGGACAGATCCCAGCGCTGCAGACAATGACCTCGTCAAGTTCATTTGGCATCAGCCAGGTCACATTGCAATTTGACCTGAACCGTGACATCGACGCCGCCGCGCAGGACGTGCAGTCGGCGATCAACGCCGCCGCCTCCACGCTACCGCGCAACCTGCCTTACCCGCCGCTTTATTCCAAAGTGAACCCGGCCGATGCGCCGATCGTCACGCTCGCGATCATGTCGAAGACGATCGATCTGCGCACGCTCAGCGACATGGCCGACACGATCCTGGCGCCGCGTCTCTCCGAGGTGACCGGCGTTGGCCATGTCTCGGTGCAAGGCGGTATCCGGCCCGCGATCCGTATTCAGGCAGACCTGTCGCGGCTTGCTGCTTATGGCATCGCCCTCGAGGATCTGCGCACGGCGATCGTCGGCGCGAACGTCGCCGGTCCCAAAGGAGCACTCGACGGCGCGCACCAGTCCTACACCATTGCCGCAAACGACCAGATTACCGCTGCCAATGTCTACAAGGACATCGTGGTGGCATTCCGCAACGGCGCGCCGGTGAAGATCAGCGATGTCGCCGACGTGGTCGAGGGACTGGAAAACACCAAGGTTGGCGCCTGGTACCGGGGCCAACCCTCGATCGTGATCGATGTGCAGCGTCAGCCCGGCGCCAACGTCATCGAGACGGTGGAACGCGTCCGCGCCGAACTGCCGCGCCTGCGGCGCGCAATGCCGGCCGGCGCCCAGCTCACGATCGTCAACGACCGCACCACCACCATACGCGCCTCAATTCACGATGTGCAGTTCACCCTCGTGCTGAGCGTCGCGTTGGTCGTACTGGTGGTGCTGATCTTCCTGCGCACCATACGGGCCACCATTATCGCCGGCGTTGCATTACCGCTGTCGCTGATTGCCACCTTCGGGGTGATGTGGTTCTGCGGCTTCTCGCTCGACAACCTGTCGCTGATGGCCTTGACCATTGGCACCGGCTTTGTAGTCGACGACGCGATCGTCATGATCGAAAATATCGTCCGCCATATGGAAGATGGCGAAGGCGCGCTGGAGGCGGCACTCCGCGGCGCAAAGGAAATCGGCTTCACGGTGATTTCGCTGACGCTGTCGCTGATAGCGGTATTCATTCCGCTGCTGTTCATGACCGGCCTGGTCGGGCGCATGTTCCGCGAATTTGCGCTCACCCTCACTATCGCGGTGGTGGCTTCGGCCATCGTCTCGCTGACGCTGACGCCGATGATGTGTGCGCGGCTGCTGCGACATGTTGGGGAGTCTGGCGACAGCACGAGCAACTTCTTCACCGTCCGCTTCCACGACCTGACCGAGCGCACAGTCGAGGCCTATCGGCAAAGCCTCGAGTGGGTTCTGGAACGCCAGCGCGAAA
>DASWAK010000227.1:0-14552 GCA_036391175.1 Pseudolabrys sp. | reverse complement strand
GACGTCCCCGCTGGGGCGCGCCGATCCGTGCAAAACGCGCGGCCTACTCGTAAACCTGGACTTCAATACCAACGCGCCGCAGCGTCGCCGCGACGGCCAGTCCACCCATGCCCGCGCCCACGACGGCGACCGAGAAGTTCCTTTTCATTGCATACTTTTGCTCGCTCGCTGATCGCCGCTTATTACTTCCGCGGGATCCCAGCCTTTTCGACCACGTCATTCCATTTTTTGATGTCGCCGGTGAGGCGCGTCATCAGTTCGGCCGGCGCGCTCGGATGGGCTTCCACACCCACCTTGGCAAACTGCTCTTTCACCTCGGGCATCGCCAAGACCTCACGTATCGTCTTGTTCATGGATGCGATGACGTCCTTTGGCGTGCCCCTCGGTGCGCCGACGGCGTTCCAGGAAATCACTTCATAGCCCTTGACCCCCGCCTGATCGACCGTCGGTATTCCGGGGAGCAACGGCGAGGGCTTCGGGCTCGATGTCGCAAGGATGCGTAGTTTACCATCTGCAACCTGCCCTTTCACCGCGGGCGGAAATTCGACCATCATCTGCACGTCGTTGCGCAGCAAGGCGACAACGATGTCCGGCGAGTTCTTGTAAGGCACAATCTGCACATTGATGCCGGCGAGCGACTTGAACAGCTCGGCACCGAGATTCTGCGTGCTGCCGACCACAATGGTGCCAATATTGAGCTTGCCCGGGTTGGCCTTCGCGGCCTTGATGAAATCGCCGAGTGTTTTGTATTCGGACTCGCTATTGGCCACGAAGACGAGATCGAAGGTGCCGACCATCGAGATCATCTCGAAGTCTTTGACCGGATCGAACGGCAGGGTCTTGAAAGCCGCCACGCTGATCGCAGTGCCATTGGTGATCAGCGCCATCGTGTAGCCGTCGGGAGGCGCTGTGGTCACGGCGCGCGCTGCAGCGATGCCGCCGGGTCCGGGCATATTCTCGATCACCACGCGTTGGCCAAATTTCTGGCTGAGCTTGTCGGCCATGATGCGTGCGGTCACGTCGGCAACGCCGCCCGCACCGAATGGCAGCACAATCTTAATCGGCTTTTCCGGCCAGGCCGCCTGCGCCTGCGGCGCCGGCGTCACGACCATTGCAGTCAGAAACAGAAGCGCCGTTCTACGCGCGATTCCAGGAAGCCCCTTCGCCATAGTGCGTCTCCTCCGAGTTTTTCGTCGTTTTGTTATTGTTCAATCGAAACCATAAAGCCGCGCGGGATTGTCCACCAGCAGCCGTTTTTGCGCCAGCGGGTCCGGGGCAAATTGCGGCACCAGGTCGACCAGATCGGCCTCATCGACCTCATGCGTTGCGTTGGGATGTGGAAAATCGGTGCCCCACAACACCCGGGTGGGCGTCGCCTCAACCAAGGCACGCGCGATCGGCACAGCCGCGGCATAAGGCGGCATGGAAATGCGCTCGGAGCCGCAGACCTTGATCCAGCAGTTTTTCAGGCGCGAAAGCTCGATCAACGCGCGCAGCGGCGGCTGATCGAAGCCAGCCACCGACGGCACGCGGCCCATGTGGTCGATGATGAAAGGCAACGGCAACTTCCGAATCATGTCCGAGAGCGGAATGATGTCGGGCGCATCCACATGCAGCACGACATGCCAACCGCGCTCCTTGATTCGATCAATCACTCGATTGAACACCGCCATGTCGGGCGCGCCACCAAGATGCTTGACGAAATTGAAGCGCACCCCGCGCACGCCAGCCCGATCGAGCGCGTCGAAATCCTTGTCGGTGAACCCGTCATCGACGATAGCAATGCCGCGATAGCGGCTGGGGTCCGATGCGATGCAGTCGAGCATCGCGGCATTATCGGTGCCGTGGCAGCTTGCCTGCACGATCACCGCCCGCTCGACGCCCAGATGCGCATGCAGCGCCGCCAGCATTTCCTTCGGCGCGTCGGCCGGCGTGTATCGCCGATTCGGTGCATAGGGAAATTTGTCTGCAGGCCCAAACACGTGGCAATGCGCGTCGCAGCTGCCGGTCGGCAGCGTGAAGCGCGGCTTGCGGCGACGAGCGAGAAATCCAGAGTGCATGTTCATGGGCTGCCTTTAGCCAAGCGAACCGGGTGAGACAACCCTTGGCGCTACAGCGCCGGCAGGTCGCCCCGCCCCCATTGCGCTGTGATATGATCCCGGAACTCCGCGAATCGCCTGGCAGCAATCGCCTCGCGCATTCCGGCCATCAAGCTCTGGTAGTAGGCGAGATTGATGGTCGATAGCAGCACCGCACCCAACATCTCATTGGCTTTGGTGAGATGATGCAGATAGGCGCGCGAGTATGTGCGCGCCGCAGGATGCGAGCTCTCGGCATCGAGCGGGCGTGAGTCATTCGCGTGACGTGCGTTGGCGACATTAATCGCGCCGTACCGGGTGAAGGCCATGCCGTGGCGTCCGTTGCGCGTCGGCAGCACGCAGTCGAACATGTCGATGCCGCGCGCTACCGCTTCGATGAGATCGTGCGGCGTGCCGACACCCATCAGGTAGCGTGGCCGCTCCGCCGGCAATATCGGTGTTGTTTCGGCGACGATCTTGAGCATCACCTCTTGTGGCTCGCCGACTGCAAGTCCGCCAATGGCGTAGCCGTGAAAGTCCATGGTAGTGAGCGCGCTGGCGCTCTCCGCGCGCAGCGCGAGATCATCGCCGCCCTGCGCGATGCCGAACAGTGCGTAGCCGATGCGTGCGTTAGTTTCGAAAGCGCGTTTGCTGCGCTCGGCCCAGCGCAGCGACAGTTGCATCGCGCGGGCAATCTCGGCACGCGTCGCCGGCAGTTTGAGACATTCGTCGAGCTGCATGGCGATGTCTGCGCCGAGCAGTGCCTGGATCTCGATTGCGCGTTCGGGCGTGAGTTCGACCATGGCGCCGTCTAGATGCGAGCGGAACGTCACTGCGCGATCGTCGACCTTGCGCAGGTCGGAAAGCGACATGATCTGGAAGCCGCCGGAGTCGGTCAGGATCGGCAGCGGCCAGTTCATGAACTTGTGCAGGCCACCGAGCTCAGCGATGCGTTCGGCGCCGGGCCGCAACATGAGGTGATACGTGTTGCCGAGCACGATCTCGGCGCCAGTCGCATGGACATCGTCGGGCGAGAGCCCTTTCACCGTGCCTTGCGTGCCGACGGGCATAAAGGCCGGCGTCTGCACTTTGCCGTGCGGCGTCACGAATTCACCGCGGCGAGCGGCGCCGTCGGTTTTCAACAAGTGGAAGGAGAAGGGTTGGGGCATCGTGAACTCATAGCAGAATGATCTATGTCCCGCATGAGTCAGCGCGTTTACGCGCGTCCTTCAACGCGCTATGGCGAACAGTAAATCCGCCACCTGTAACGCTCCCAGATCAGCGGTGCACCACTTCTCGCTGCATCGCATCCGGGACACGAGGTTGTTCCGGATAAAGCAAACACGCATCGCCATAGGAATAGAAGCGATAGCCCGCGCTGATCGCATGCGCATAGGCGCGTTTCATCGTATCGAGCCCGCTGAAGGCCGCGACCAGCATGAACAGCGTCGAACGCGGCAAATGGAAATTGGTCAGCATCAGGTCGACGACGCGAAATTTGTAACCTGGCGTGATAAAGATCGCCGTATCGCCGGAGAAGGCCTGCAGCCGCCCATTTTCGTTTGCGGCACTTTCTAATAACCGGAGCGCAGTCGACCCCACCGCGACGATGCGCCCGCCTTTGGCGCGCGCCGCATTGAGCGCCTCGGCCGTCTCGACCGATACGTTGCCAAATTCGGCGTGCATCTTGTGGCCGGCAGTGTCTTCGGCCTTGACCGGCAGGAACGTGCCGGCCCCCACGTGCAGCGTCACTTTGTGCAGACCGATGGCGCGCGCCTTGAGCCGCACCAGCAGCTTGTCCGTGAAATGAAGGCCAGCCGTCGGCGCGGCCACGGAACCTTCCTCATGCGCGAACAGAGTTTGGTAGTCGGCCCGGTCCTGGTCGTCGGGCGCGCGGCGGGAGGCAATATAGGGCGGCAGGGGCATCTCACCGCGTTCGGCTATAGCCTGGTCCAAAACCGGGCCATGGAAGGAAAATGAAAGGGTTATCTCCCCTCCCTCATCTTTTTGTGAAACTTGAGCATCGAGTTCACCGAGAAAACAGACCCTCCCTTCGGTGCCGAACCGAATCGTATCTCCGACCTCGAGCTTCTTGGCCGGCTTCACAAAGGCCCGCCAGCGCGAACCATCAAGCCGCTTGTGCAACGTCGCCTCGATAGTGGGCTCGGCGCTCCCTCTCCCGATACGGCGGCCGTTCAGCCGCGCCGCGATGACCTTGCTGTCATTGACCACTAGGCAGTCGCCCGCGCGCAGCAGGTCCGGCAGCTCGCCAACGCTGCGGTCGTCCAGTTCGGATGCCTCGCCGGGTTTGACGACCAGAAGGCGGGCGGCATCGCGCGGGGCCGCAGGCCGCAAGGCGATGCGGTCCGCCGGCAGGCCAAAATCGAAGAGGTCGGTGCGCATATGCTGCTCTGTTATTCCGGGACGGCCCAGAGGGCTGGGCCCGGAATCCATACTCCGCAGCGAACGGGTTATAGATTTGTGAAGGGTTTCGCGCCCGATCGGTACGCGAAATCCCTACGCCCCCATCGTCGCCTTGATGATCTTGTCGGGGTCCTTCACCGGCTCGCCGCGTTTGATCTTGTCGACGTTGTCCATCCCATCAATCACCTTGCCCCAGACCGTGTACTGGTTATCGAGGAAGCGGGCGTCGTCAAAGCAGATGAAAAACTGACTGTCACCGGAATCAGGACTGCTTGCGCGCGCCATCGATACAGTGCCGCGCACGTGCGGCTCCTTGTTGAACTCGGCCCTGAGTTTTTTTCCCGAGCCGCCGGTGCCGGTGCCCTGCGGGCATCCGGTCTGCGCCATGAACCCATCGATCACGCGGTGAAACACGATACCGTTATAGAACCCATCTTTCACGAGCTCTTTGATGCGCGCGACATGGCCGGGCGCAAGATCAGGCCGCATCTCGATTACGACTTTTCCCTTGGTGGTTTCCAGCGTCAACGTATCTTCGGGCTTCGCCATCTCACTCCCTTTCACAAAACAAAGTTTTCGAATGTCATGGCCGGACCTGTTACGTGTTGCGGCCGCCTGGGACGACAAAGTATCTCAGCGCTCGATCGTGGCTTTCTTGATGTAGTCCATGCGCGGGAATTCTTTCACCAGATAGGCATTACCTTCGTTCTGAAGACGACCTTGATCTGGACCGCGGCCGCGCGGCGCGCCCTCGCCATATTCAGCGTTAAGTGCATCGACGACATTCATCCCCGACACGATACGGCCGAACGGTGCAAACCCCATGCCGTCGAGATTGCTGTTGTCGGCGAAATTAATGAACACCTGGCTCGTGCGGGTATTGGGGCCTGCGGTGGCGAAGGTAATGGTGCCACGCTTGTTGCTCTGCGCCACGGGATCGTCAGAAATTTGCGCCGTGCGCCAGCGCGCCATGGTCGCGGGATCGCCGTTGATGCCAAATTGCACCATAAAGCCGGAGATCACACGGAAGAAGCGGACGTTGTCGTAGAAACCGTTCTTTACGAGATTGTAAAACCGGTCTGCGCCTTTCGGCGCCCAGGCGCGCGTGACCTCGACCACGAACACGCCTTTGCTCGTATCGAAACGCACTTTGAAAGTCGCCGGGGCCTGCTCACGCAGTGCGACCGGATTGTCGAGCGGCGACTGTGCCAGTGCTGGGATCGCGAATAGCACCAGGGTCAAGGCGAGCGTGAAGATTGATCGGCGGCTGGTCATTGCTCTCCCCGTTGAAAGATGCGGTATCTCAACGCGCAAATTTTTTCTTCAGACGCGCGGCAACCGGCCCCGGCACAAACGCGGAAACGTCGCCGCCCATGCCGGCGATCTGACGCACCAATGTGGCGGTGATCGGGCGCACAATCGGCGATGCCGGCAGAAACACCGTCAGCACGTCAGGCGCCATGGCCTCGTTCATACCCGCCATCTGCATTTCATAGTCTAGATCGGTGCCATCGCGCACCCCGCGGATCAACATGCTCGCGCCGGCCTTACGCGCCGTCTCGACCACCAGATCGGCGAAGGTGACACAGGACAGCTCACACTTGGCCTGGCGGGCAAGCGGCCCGCAGGTCTCCTGGAGCATCGCAAGCCGCTCTTCGGCAGGGAACAATGGTGCCTTGCCCGGATGTACACCGATGGCAATCACCAGCCGATCGACAAGCCGGACGGCATGACGGACAACGTCGAGATGACCATTGGTGACCGGATCGAATGACCCGGCATAAAGGGCAGTTCTCGGCATGGCTCCGGGGTCTACTCCGCCCCCACCAGCCCCGCAAGACCGCGGCCTTCGGGTCTTGAACCTTTTCCCCGGCTGCTACGACCCATACCCGTTGGAGGCGTCGCGGAATGCGCCTTTCTGTGATCCCGGCCACAGCAACCGGGAGTGGCTTTTCACAGTGTCATCGTGCCGAGAGCGAAACGCCTCCTGCGCAAAGCTACCGCCGTTATCAACGTTATCTTGGCGTCCCTCGGTGATGTCGTCGCAAGCCTCCTGCCCAAGCCCTCGCTGACGCCATTATGGCCTGCAGACAGTGTCCCTGGTCCTATATCAATTGCGTCGGGACCGAATTCGGCAATCACGTTCGTCTGATCAGCATCGACTGCCCGGGTTAATAGCGCCTGACTTGGTCCTCACTTCGGCGCTAGGCTTTCCTGAGGACAGTTTCCTGAGGAGAGCAATCATGCGTCGGGGCCTTATGGCCATTGTCGCGCTGCTTTGGACGGCTTCCGCATTCGCACAAGACTATCCGAGCCGGCCCATCCGCATCATCGTGCCAACCCCGGCCGGCGGGCCGGTCGACGTGATGGCGCGTGTCCTTGCTAATGCTCTGCCGTCATTGCTCGGGCAAAATGTGTTCATCGAAAACAAGCCCGGCGCCGGCAACACTATTGGCTCCCGCCAGGCCGCCGCCGCCGATCCCGATGGCTACACGCTCATGGTATCGGCTGCGAGCGGCCTCATCATGAGCCCGATGATCGTCAAGAATTCCGGTTATGATGCCTCGAGCTTCGCGCCAATCGCGCTTGTCGCCGAGACACCGCAGGTACTGGTGATCAATCCACAGCTGCCGTTTAAATCGGTTGCGGAGCTCGTCGCTTACGCGAAGGCCAATCCAGGCAAGCTCAATTACTCGACCGGCGGCGTCGGCACGCTGCCACATCTCAATGCCGAACTGTTCAAGTCGACGAGCGGCGCAAATATCTTGCATGTTCCCTACAAGGGCGGCGGGCCGTCGCTCACAGCGGTCGTGGCTGGCGAGGTCCAGATGACCTTCGATACGGTAAGCACCTCGCTGCAGCTCATCCAGGGCGGAAGATTACGTGCGCTCGCAATGGTAGGACCGAAACGCGCGCCGGAATTGCCGGACGTGCCGGCAATGCCGGAGATCGGTTTTCCAGCCGTGACCAGTGGCGCATGGACAGCACTGATGGCGCCGCTCGACACGCCGCCGGCGATCATTGCGAAGCTCAACGCTGCAACAAATGCCGCGCTCAAGAGCAACGCGGTGAAAAATGCACTCGCCAAGCTTGGGGCGCAGCCGCGCGGCGGCACGCCGCAGGATCTCACCGATCACATCCAGCGCGAAAAGACGAAATGGAAGCCGATCGTTGCAGCGCTCAATCTGCAAATCGATTGAGCGTCTTGATGCCGCTGCGCACACAGGTAATTTGCAGCCTGTGCTGCGGCGCGAGGCGACATTGCCGAGATCGAAAAGCTGGCGAAGACGGGTGCCGCGATTGATGGCCGTGACGGCAACGGCCGTAGCCATGTCACGCTCAAGGCGCGCTGGTCGATGCCGGCGCTAACGTCAATCTCGGTCGGGCGCCACGCCGCTCACGCGCGCGAAGAGACGCGGATACAAGGAGATGGTTAAAATTCTTGAAGCTGCCGGCGCGCCCGAGAAGGGTTCGAGCGCTATTCTCCGTCTTCTTCGCTCAACCGCTCGACCGACACAACGCGTTCGTCCTCAGCGGTATTGAGTACGATCACACCCTGCGTCGAGCGTCCGGCGATGCGGATGCCGGACACCGGCGTGCGGATTAGCTTACCCGCGTCGGTAACCAGCATCACCTGATCGGCCTCTTCCACCGGGAACGAACCAATGATGCGCCCGGTTTTCTTGGTAAGCGACATCGCAACAATGCCTTTACCGCCGCGCCCGGTCGTGCGGTACTCATACGACGACGAGCGTTTGCCGTAGCCGCGCTCGGACACGGTGAGTACAAATTGTTCGGCCGCCGATAATTCGACGTAGCGCTTCTCGCCCAACTCGATCGCGCCGACTGCCTCCTCGGCCTCCGCGGGCGCGCCTTCCTCATCGCCGACACCGCGCCGGACGGCGCTGGCGCGTTTGTGATAGGCGGCGCGTTCTTCCGCCGTCACGTCGACGTGGCGCAGAATAGACAGTGAAATCACGTGATCCTTTTCGGCGAGCGTGATGCCGCGCACGCCGCGCGACGTTCGACCCTGGAACACTCGCACTTCCGGCACTGCAAAGCGGATGCACTGCCCACCATCGGCGGTGAGCAGCACGTCGTCCTTTTCGGTGCAGATCTGCACATCGACAATCGCCTCACCGCTCTCGAGTTTCATGGCGATGATCCCCGACGGCCGCACGTCAACGAAATCGGAAAGCTTGTTGCGGCGTACCGTGCCGCTGGTGGTGGCGAACATCACGTCGAGATTGGCCCACGTTGCTTCATCCTCCGGCAGCGGCATGATGGTGGTGATGGTCTCGCCCTGCTGCAACGGAAGGATATTGATGAGCGCCTTACCGCGCGCCTGCGGCGCCGCGATCGGCAACCGCCACACTTTCTCCTTGTAGACCTTCCCGCGCGACGAGAAATACAAAACCGGTGCGTGCGTGGAGGCAACGAACAGCCGCGACACAAAATCCTCTTCGCGCACTTGCATGCCACCGCGGCCCTTACCGCCGCGGCGCTGCGCGCGATAGGTCGAAAGCGGCACGCGCTTGATATAGCCCTGGTGCGAGACGGTGACGACCATTTCCTCCCGCGTGATCAGGTCTTCCTCGTCGACTTGCCCCGTCGCTTCCGCAATCACCGTGCGGCGTGGCGTGGCAAATTCCTTCTTTACCGCCACAAGTTCGTTCTTGATGATCGTCTGGATGCGCGAACGTGAGCGCAGGATGCCAAGATAGTCGGCGATTTCGGTTGCAAGCCTGTCCAGTTCTTCTTTGATCTCGTCGCGGCCAAGCGCGGTCAGCCGTTGCAGGCGCAGATCAAGGATTGCCTTTGCCTGCTCGGCGGAAAGTTTCGTCGTGCCCTTGGGCGTGACCTTGTGGCGCGGATCGTCGATCAGCGTCACCATCGAGGCCACATCCTTGGCCGCCCAGTCGCGTTTCATCAGGGCCTCGCGCGCTTCGTTCGGATCCTTGGCAGCACGGATGAGCTTGATCATTTCGTCAATGTTGGCGACTGCGATGGCGAGACCAACCAGCACATGGGCGCGGTCGCGCGCTTTGCCGAGCAGATGCTTGGTACGCCGCGACACCACTTCCTCGCGGAAGGCGATAAAGACCGTAATCAGGTCCTTCAACGTCATTACCAGCGGGCGGCCGCTGTCGAGCGCTACCATGTTGCACCCGAACGACGATTGCAGCGGCGTGAAACGGTAGAGCTGGTTGAGGACCACGTCCGGTACCGCTTCGCGTTTGAGTTCGACCACTACACGATAGCCCTGGCGATCGCTTTCGTCCCGCAGATCGGCAACGCCATCGATCTTCTTCTCGCGCACCAGCTCGGCGATGCGCTCGACCATCGTTGCCTTGTTCACCTGGTACGGAATTTCCGTAATAATGAAGGCTTCGCGTTCCTTGCGGACGGTCTCGACCTCGACCTTGCCGCGCATGACGATCGAGCCGCGCCCTTCCTTGTAGGCTGAGCGGATACCGTCGCGGCCGAGAATGATGCCGCCGGTCGGAAAATCCGGACCGGGAACGATCCTGATCAGGTCGTCGATGCTGAGCGCGGGATTGTCGATCAGCGCGATGGCCGCATCGACCACCTCGCCCAGATTGTGCGGCGGAATGTTAGTCGCCATGCCCACTGCGATGCCGCCGGCGCCGTTGACCAGCAAATTCGGGAAGCGCGCCGGCAATACCACCGGCTCTTTCTCATTGCCGTCGTAGTTGTCCTGGAAGTCGACAGTGTCCTTGTCGATGTCGTCCAGCAGCGCCATCGCCGGCCGCGCCAGCCGGCATTCGGTGTAGCGCATGGCCGCCGGCGGATCGCCGTCGACCGAGCCGAAATTACCCTGCCCATCGATCAGCATCAGGCGCATGGAAAAATCCTGCGCCATGCGCACCAGCGCATCGTAGATCGCCTGGTCGCCGTGCGGGTGATATTTGCCCATCACGTCACCGACCACGCGCGCAGATTTTACGTATTTCTTGTCGGGCGTATGCCCGTTTTCGTTCATCGAGTGCAGAATGCGCCGATGCACAGGCTTGAGGCCGTCGCGCGCATCCGGCAACGCACGCGACACGATCACGCTCATGGCGTAATCGAGATAGCTGCGCTTCATCTCCTCGGTGATAGAAACCGGGCGCACATCGGAGGGTGTTGCGTCCCCCGATTTCGGAGGTTCGGTGTCGGCCAAGACGACGTCCTGCGTGGATTTTTGGTTGCGATTTTTGTAGCTGATTCAGGACCGCTTTGCCAACCGAAATGAAGCCTCATACAGGCTAATATCATCATTTAATTCAATATGTTACAGGCGCCGGAGAGGTTCCGGACTGGCACCGTTTACGCGCGCAAAAACTGTCGCAAAAGAGTACCGTGAGCGCCGCCCATGTCCGTCGAATTCCTCATCTCCGCGCTCGTCACCCTGGTTGTCGTGGTCGACCCTATCGGCCTCATCCCGTCGTTCCTAGCGATCACCCAAGGCCTACCCCGGCGCGCCCGCCGCAGCGTCGCCTTGCGCGCCACTCTGATCGCCGCCGGAATCCTCGCAGGCAGCGCACTGATCGGCGACTGGTTGCTGCACACGCTGTCGATCGGCCTGCCGGCCTTCCGCATCGCCGGCGGTCTCCTGCTGTTTTCGATCGCGTCGGAAATGGTATTCGGCGTACGCACCGAACGGCAGTCGCAACAAGCCGAGCAAGCCATCGAAGAGCACGTGCGTAATATCGCCGCTTTCCCGCTGGCCATTCCGCTGATGGCCGGCCCTGGTGCGATCACTGCCACCATTCTGCTCGCCGGACGCAGCAGCGGCGATTCCGGACAGCTCATGATCCTGCTTGCAGTCATCGTGACCGTGCTCACGCTCTGCTTTGCTGTCTTTGCGCTCGCAGGACGCATCGGCAAAATACTCGGCATCACCGCCAGCGTCGTGGCCTCACGTCTGCTCGGCGTTCTGCTCGCGGCATTGGCCGTGCAATATGTCATCGACGGCGCCCGCCTTGCCCTGGCGGGTTGACCCCTATTCAAACTCTCCGCTGTCATTGCCAGGCTTTAACCGGCGATCCGCGATGACGTGCCGCACGGACAAACGTAAGCATTTAATTTGTTGTTGGCGCCCATCCTGGATGCGCGGGTCAAGCCCCGCACATAATGCCGAGTTTGTGGCAAGGCGCGGCGGTGTGCCCGCGCGCCTTACGTCAGAACGGAATCTCGTCGTCCATGTCGTCGCGCTTGCCGCCGGCGCCGGCCGTTGCAGGCTTGCGCTCGCGTGACGCTGTTGGCCCGGCCGAGCCAAAGTCGCCGTTATCGGCGCCCGCACCGCCGCCGCCCGCCCGGTCAAGCATGGTCAGCGCCGAATTGAAGCCTTGCAGCACTACCTCGGTCGAGTAGCGGTCCTGTCCATCCTTGTCCTGCCATTTGCGTGTCTGCAGAGCGCCTTCAAGGTAAACCTTCGAGCCTTTTTTCAGGTATTGCTCGGCGATTTTTGCAAGACCCTCGCTAAAGATGACAACGCGATGCCATTCTGTCTTCTCGCGCCGCTCACCGGTGTTCTTGTCACGCCAGCTGTCCGACGTCGCCACCCGCAAATTGACGATCGGGCGCCCGTCCTGCGTGCGGCGAACTTCGGGATCGGCGCCCAGATTGCCGACGAGAATGACCTTGTTGACACTACCTGCCATGGTGCTCTCCGCGTGGCGATTTGCGCGTTCTGCTTCAAGGGAAGCCGCCAGCGCTCGCCGTTTGAGGGCCGCGTGCCGCGCGCGCGCCCCTTGAATTACAAAACTCACCCTAGTCCTCGCCAAGGAGGGGACAAAGGGGGCGGCAAGGGCGTTCGGCCCTTAATCCACAGGGCTTCTGCCGCGCTCGTGAGCTGCCTCGAACTCGGTCCTTGTGGAGCTGTTCCTGTTATGTTCTAATGGTTCAAATAATGGTTTTCAACTGCGATTTCCGGACTCGGGCTGGCAAAGGACCGGCGTTCTTACTAGGTCCCTTCAGCAGGCCCGAACGGTGCCGTCATTCGCGGACCCGGAGGGGTGTGTTTGCCTTACAGGTTCCAGTTCACGTCCGATGGCTGAACGCAGCAACAAACCGGCCCGCACCGACGGCCGCCAGATTACCATCCGCGGCGCGCGCGAGCACAACCTCAAGAACGTCGACGTCGCCATTCCGCGCGACAAACTCGTTGTGTTCACCGGCTTGTCAGGCTCAGGCAAGTCCTCGCTCGCCTTCGACACAATCTATGCGGAGGGCCAGCGCCGCTATGTCGAGTCACTCTCGGCTTACGCACGGCAATTCCTCGAAATGATGCAGAAGCCGGACGTCGACCAGATCGACGGATTGTCGCCGGCGATCTCGATCGAACAGAAAACCACCTCGAAAAATCCGCGTTCCACCGTCGGCACTGTCACCGAGATCTACGACTACATGCGCCTGCTCTGGGCGCGCGTCGGCGTGCCCTATTCGCCGGTAACCGGTCTGCCGATCGAGAGCCAGACCATTTCGCAGATGGTCGATCGCGTGCTGGCGCTGCGGGAAGGCACGCGCATTTACGTGTTGGCGCCGGTCGTGCGCGGCCGCAAGGGTGAATACCGGAAGGAGTTCGCCGAATTCCTGCGCAAGGGTTACCAGCGCGTAAAGATCGACGGTGCGTTCTACGAGATCGGCGACGTCAACCCGCTCGACAAGAAATTCACCCACGACATCGATGTGGTCGTCGATCGCCTCGTCGTGCGCAACGATATCGGCACCCGGCTGGCGGACTCCCTCGAGCAATGTTTGAAGCTGGCGGATGGACTGGCGGTTATCGAACTGGCAGACACGAAAGCGACCGGCGCGACCGCCAATCGCGGCCGCAATGCGAACGCCGAGCGCCTGATTTTCTCCGAGAAATTCGCCTGTCCGGTGTCCGGCTTCACCATTTCGGAAATCGAGCCACGGCTGTTCTCGTTCAACAATCCGTTCGGCGCCTGCCCGGAGTGTGGCGGCCTTGGCGTCGAGCAGCACATCGATGCGGATCTGGTGATCCCTGACCGCGATGCCACGCTGCGCAAGGGCGCCATCGCCCCCTGGGCGAAATCGTCCTCGCCCTATTACATCCAGACGTTCGACGCGCTCGCCAAGCACTATCGCTTCACGCTCGACAGCAAGTGGAAAGACCTGCCGAAGAAGACGCAGGACGCGATCCTCTATGGCTCCGGCGAGGACGACATCAAATTCGTCTATGACGATGGCCTGCGCGCCTACACAACAAAGAAGCCGTTCGAAGGCGTCATCACCAATCTCGAACGCCGCTTCAAGGAAACCGAGAGCGAGTGGGCGCGCGAGGATCTGCAAAAATATTTCACCGATGTGCCCTGCGCGGCGTGCCACGGCGCGCGACTCAAGCCGGAAGCGCTCTGCGTCAAGATCGCGAACAAGAACATTTCAGAGGTCGCCGAGCTTAGCGTCAAGCGCGCCGGCGAGTGGTTCACCGCCCTGCCCCCGCAGCTCAATACCAAGCAAAATGAAATCGGCGTGCGCGTGCTCAAGGAAATCCGCGAGCGGCTCAAGTTCCTGGTGGATGTCGGGCTTGATTATCTAACGCTCTCGCGCGCATCCGGCACACTCTCCGGCGGCGAGAGCCAGCGTATTCGCCTTGCGTCGCAGATTGGCTCCGGCCTCACGGGCGTGCTATATGTGCTGGACGAACCAAGCATCGGCCTGCACCAGCGCGACAACGCCCGGCTGCTCGAAACGCTGAAGCGCCTGCGCGACCTAGGCAATACCGTCATCGTGGTCGAGCACGACGAGGACGCCATCCGCACGGCGGATCATGTACTCGACATCGGCCCCGGCGCGGGCATCCATGGCGGCGAAATCGTCGCCGAGGGCCAGGTGGAAGACCTCATTGACGCGCCCAAATCATGGACCGGCAAATACCTCTCCGGCGAGTTGTGCGTTCCGATCCCTGAGCGAAAGCCGCGCTCGCGCCGGGCGCTGAAAGTCGTCAACGCGCGCGGCAATAACCTGAAGAACATCACCGCCGAGATCCCGCTCGGTCTCTTCACCTGCGTCACCGGCGTT
>DASWAK010000226.1:0-5292 GCA_036391175.1 Pseudolabrys sp. | reverse complement strand
CCGCGGCGGTGGCGCAAAAAGTCGTACTTTACGATGAGGATCCAAATGATCCGCAGGGCAAGCGCTACGTCGGTTCCGCACTCTGGCGCACCGAGACCATGTCGCCAGGACCGGGACTCGCACCCGAGCTCGCGGTCCGCGCCGATATCGAAATACCGGAACGTAAATTGCGCATGACGTGGTCGCTCCGCCGCAATGCCGACAAGGCACTGCCGGCGAGTCACACCATTGAGATCATGTTCACGCTGCCGGCGGATTTTCCCGAAGGCGGAATCGGCAATGTGCCCGGCGTACTCATGAAACAAAACGAGCAGGCACGAGGTGTTCCGCTTGCCGGCTTGGCCGTTAAGGTGACCAACGGGTATTTCCTGATCGGCCTCTCGGCGGTCGATGCGGACTTGCAACGCAATATTCAGTTGCTCAAGGAACGCGATTGGTTTGACATACCGGTGGTCTACGCCAGCGGCAAACGGGCGATCCTAGCGATGGAGAAGGGCACGCCCGGCGCTCGCGCCTTCGAGGAAGCCTTCCGGACGTGGGGGCAGTAGGGAATTTCGCCGCGACCGTACTTTAACAAAACGGCCGGGCAGAGGCCCGGCCGTAATTGTTTGCAGTATTAAAGGCCGTTCAGTGCGCGGCAATTGCCGGCGCTACCGCTGGCTGTTCCATCGCAGCCATCCGGCTCTTCACCGCTTTCTGCACTTTCTCGAAGGCGCGCACTTCAATCTGGCGCACGCGCTCGCGCGAGACGCCAAACTCGGAAGCAAGTTCTTCGAGCGTAATCGGGTCGTCGGCTAGCCGACGCGCCTCGAAGATGCGCCGCTCACGCGCATTGAGCACGTCGAGCGCGGAAATAAGGGCCTTGTGGCGATTGTCGCTTTCCTCACTCTCGGCGAGGATGCGTTCCTGGCTTGGTGCATCGTCGACGAGCCAATCCTGCCACTCGCCGCTCTCGCCATCATCGCGGATGGGCGCGTTGAGTGAGGCATCGCCGCCGAGGCGACGATTCATGTCGACGACATCCTGTTCCGTCACTCCGAGACGCTTGGCGATGACCTGAACCTGGTCGGGCCGCAGATCGCCTTCCTCGAGCGCGGAAATTTTGCTCTTCGCTTTGCGCAGGTTGAAGAAAAGCTTCTTCTGGTTGGCGGTGGTACCCATCTTTACCAGCGACCAGGAGCGCAAGATGTACTCTTGTATCGCCGCCTTGATCCACCACATCGCATAAGTGGCGAGGCGGAAACCCTTTTCCGGCTCAAACCGCTTGACCGCCTGCATCAGGCCGACATTGCCTTCCGAGACCACCTCGGAGATCGGCAGGCCGTAGCCGCGATAGCCCATGGCGATCTTGGCGACGAGACGGAGATGACTGGTGACGAGCTTATGCGCGGCCTCACGATCGCCGTGCTCACGCCAACTGCGCGCCAGCATGTATTCTTCCTGCGGTTCCAGCATCGGGAACCGCCGAATCTCGTCAAGATAGTGTGAAAGGCCGGATTCGGCCTTGAGTGCCGGCAATGCGGCGGTACGGGCCATGACAGCGCCCTCCTTACTTGCCCCCGGTTTAGCGGCAGGCGGTTGTCGCCGCCGCTCCCCGAGCCGACGGCGCGAATTTGATGTTGCGACTGCGAAATCCCTCAATCGCAAGTGCAGCATATCGGCTTGGACGGGTGAAAGGAAGCATTTCGCCCGTCACGTCACCGTGACGCAGCCATGCAGGGAGGAATGCCGACAAGCCATTGGTTTAACTGTTTATTTTTCGTCTAGGGCGCGACTTCACGGCCTTCCACGTGCATGGCATCACGTAAACGACGCAAATCTCCCGGCAGTTCCGAGCGGAACTCCAGGGCGTCACCGGTTTCGGGGTGTTCAATGGTCAATAGATAGGCATGCAGGGCCTGTCTTCCAAGAGCTTCCAACGCAGCATGGGCTTGCGGCCCCAATCGGCTGGCTTTGGTCTTGAATCCGGTGCCGTAGGTCGCGTCGCCGAGAATCGGGTGCCCGATATGAGCCAAATGCACCCGGATCTGGTGAGTACGTCCCGTTTCCAATGTGCAGGCCAAAAGGCTCGCGATCGGCTTGCCGTCGGGACCAGGAAAACGCTCAAGCACGTGCCAATGAGTGACGGCCGGCCGGCCACTCTCGCGCACCGCCTGCTTGTCGCGTGCATGGGCGTGGCGGCCGAGCGGCGCATCGATTGTGCCCTTGGGGCGATCCGGTGCGCCCCAGACCAAAGCGAGGTAGCCGCGCTTGAGTGGTCCTTCGGTCTTCTCAGCGAACTGCTTTGAGAGGGCACGGTGAGCGTTGTCGGTCTTGGCTGCCACCATCAAGCCGGTTGTGTCCTTGTCGAGGCGGTGAACGATGCCCGGCCGCTTTACCCCACCGATGCCGGACAAGCTGGCGCCGCAATGGGCAATCAGCGCATTGACCAGTGTGCCGGAGGTGTGACCGGCCGCTGGGTGAACGACCAGACCTTTCGGTTTGTCGATGACAATGATCGCGTCGTCTTCGTAGATGACATTAAGTGGGATCACCTCGCCCTCCGGCGAGGCTTTCTCGGGCGGCGGCAGGGTCACAATGACGGTGTCGCCGGAATTGACGCTTGCCGCCGGATCGCGGATCGTGCGCGCCGCGATCTTCACCTGGCCGGCGAGGATCAAGGTCTTCAGGCGCGAGCGCGACATTGTCGCAATATGCGCGGCCAGGACGCGGTCGAGCCGTAAGCCTGCTTCCTCGGCGGCGATCGTGACGGTTTCAGTGACTTTATCTGTCATGGTTCAAGAAATGCCTGGCGACGACGAAAAACCTCTCGATCCCAAAGGAGCGCGCATCGTCGCCAAGGTGCGCCGGCTAATGATGATCGCAAGCCTAACCACATTCATTGCAGTTGCCGCCGTGATCGGTGTCATCGGCTATCGCGTTTTCAGTGGAGAGGGAAGGGCGCACCAGGCGCCGGATGTGAATGCCCCTTGGCCAAGTGGCGCCCGCATTGTATCGAGCGCCATGAATGATGAGAGACTCGCGCTGACGATCGAGACGCCAGACGGGCTGGAAGTGCGCTTTTTCGATCTCAAGACATTCAAGCCGCTCGGTCGGCTGCGGCTCGGCGCCCAGCCTTAGGCGGTTGCGGCAGCCGCGGCTGCCCATGTTAAACTGCCTGCTGACAAAACCCGCGCGTAGGAGACGTTATGGCGAAATCCGCAAAATCGGGCCGCGCGCCGGTGGCTGCGATGATCGACGATCCGGCCAAGACCAACACGATTATTGTTGGTAAGAGCACCAAATATGAAGTGCTCGATCTTCATTTCGCCAACCGGCATGGCCTCGTTGCTGGCGCTACGGGCACGGGCAAGACCGTGACACTTCAGGTACTGGCGGAGGGGCTTTCCGAGGCCGGCGTGCCGGTCTTTGCCGCTGACATCAAGGGTGACCTGTCCGGAATTGCTGCAGCCGGAGAGATGAAAGATGCGCTCGTTGCGCGCGCAAAAAGCATGGGGCTCACCTATCAGCCGGACCGGTCTCCGGTTGTCTTCTGGGATGTCTTCGGCGAACAAGGCCATCCCATCCGCGCCACCATTTCCGAGATGGGGCCGTTGCTGCTGTCGCGGCTCTTGCAGCTCAACGACACGCAAGAAGGCGTTGTCAATATCGCGTTCCGCGTTGCCGATGAGCAAGGTCTGACATTGCTCGATCTCAAGGATCTGCGCGCCATTCTTAGCTTTGTGGCTGACCACGCCACCGAACTGCAAAAGGAGTATGGCAATGTCTCGGCGGCGACCGTTGGAACTGTGCAGCGACAATTGCTGGTGCTTGAAAACCAGGGCGCCAAATCCTTCTTCGGAGAGCCGGCACTCGATCTTGCCGACTTTATGCGCACCGATCGCGATGGGCGAGGAATTGTGAATGTTCTCGCGGCCGACAAGCTGATCGCCAATCCGCGGCTGTATGCCACATTCTTGCTTTGGCTGCTGTCGGAATTGTTCGAGAGGCTTCCTGAGGTGGGCGATCCCGACAAGCCGAAGCTCGTGTTCTTTTTCGATGAAGCGCATTTGCTGTTCAGCGATGCGCCGAAGCCGCTATTGGAAAAGATTGAGCAGGTGGTGCGGCTGGTTCGCTCAAAGGGCGTCGGCGTATTTTTCGTGACGCAAAATCCCCTCGACGTGCCGGATACAGTGCTAGCGCAGCTTGGCAACCGCGTGCAGCACGCACTGCGTGCGTTCACACCGCGCGACCAAAAAGCCGTCAAGGCCGCGGCGGATACATTTCGCCCGAACAAGAATCTCAACACTGCGCAGGCGATCACCGAACTCGGCAAGGGGGAGGCGTTAGTTTCGTTTTTAGAAGATAACGGGGTGCCCTCTATGGTCGAACGCGCTATGATCCGCCCGCCTTCGGGACGCATCGGGCCGGTAAGCCAGGCTGAGCGTGCAAGCGTCATCAACAATAGTCCGCTCAAAGGTAAATACGACACGCCAGTCGATTCCGAATCCGCTTACGAGATTTTGCAAAAGCGCATGCAAAATCATGCGGCGGTGCCCTCGCCGGGAGAGCAAGCGCAGCCCGATCAGGAAGGTGGCGGTGGATTGCTTGGCCAGATCGGCGGCGTAATCGGCGGCATATTCGGAACCAGCGTTCCGCGCGGTAAAAGATTGACGACGGGGCAGCGCGTAACCCGCGAGGTCACACGCTCTGTCACCAATCGCCTGGCTGGGCAGATTGCCGCCGATGTGGGCAAATCGCTCGGCGGCTCGATGGGCGGCACCATAGGCCGCGCAATTGTCCGCGGCACGCTGGGCGGCATTCTGCGGCGCTAGAGGGTACGAATTTCCTCCTCAATTGTGACCATGAAGTTGGTATCGACGAAGCGGTCCCGGTGAGCGAACCTGGCGTCAGCGTTTACCAGGTCGGCGATCTTGTCGAACATACGAAAAGCTCCCCTGAAGGCCAGACGGGTTGTAATGGCGTGGGGCGTCGCGCAAGAACTTGGCCGCCAAACTTGCGGAACCGGCGGATCAAGGCTATTTCGACAGTTCGCGCGCCTTCAGCTCCCTTCGTCTAGCGGCCCAGGACGTCGCCCTCTCACGGCGAAAACAGGGGTTCGAGTCCCCTAGGGAGCGCCATTGAAATCAATTACTTAGCTTAGTTCGCGCTTTGGCCCGCCGGTCTTTGCCTACTTTTTGTCTATTATCCGCGGCGAAATATTTTGTGGGAAATGCCCAGCAAACTGAAGAACCGGAACCGTGCAGGCAGCGTGCGCTACTTGATTCCTGCAGGCGCCAACGTTTTTAAACT
>DASWAK010000225.1:0-23655 GCA_036391175.1 Pseudolabrys sp. | reverse complement strand
GACGAAGACCAGAATGCTCTGGCCCTGGTTGGTTATGATGTCGATATCGCGCAGCGCCTGCGTGACCCAGATCACGGCGGTCAGACTGACCAGCACGACCAGGAACGCACCCAAGGTGGTGCGGAAAATATATCGGCCGATAGACCCCATCCGCGGCATCGTCCCCTGATCCGGCATAGACCGGACCCCGCGTTCGGCTTCCCCACCGGACGCGAAGCGCGTCAGCGTAAAACTCAACCCCCGTCAGATTTACCTTGATCGCCCTACAAAATGGCCGGCCAAAGGCAAAGCCGTTGAACATGCACAACAAAATGTAAACGTGTGGGCACCTCGCATAACCGCTTCCAAGCTTTCCAAGGGCCACATTCTGGCATGGAAATACCGTCGATATGGCACCGGTTTGAGGAGCCCGTGCGCCAAATACCCTTAGGAGAAGGCCGAAATCCCGCCCGTTGGGGCTTTGCAGAGAGCTCGAGGGCGCGCCATATGGGGCGCAGTCGCCTCCCACCCCGCCGGCCCTGCCAGGGATAAAGGACCATTTATCGATGACTGACGCCCTAAAGCTTGGCTTTGGCCCTTTCGCGGGCCCTACTAAGGGCGTTCTCGTGGTGTTCTGCGACGGGGATCTGAAGCTTGGTCCTGCCACCCGAAAGGCTTTGGGGTCAGCCGTTGGCCTGGTGGCGCGGGCAGCAAAGGCAGAACGCTTTGGCGGCAAGAAAAACACAGTGTTAGAGCTGGTTGTCCCCGAAGGGCTCAAGGCCGGCCGGCTCGTCGCCATTGGAGTCGGTAAGGCTGCCGAGCTCAAGCCGAAGGATTTTCTCAAGCTCGGCGGTCTCGCAATGAGCAAACTGCCGAACTCCGCAAGCGATGCCACTGTTTTCGCCGAACTGCCGGGTGGCGCCATGAAGTCTGAGCAGGCTGCCGATCTCGCGCAAGGCGTGCGTCTGCGCGCATACGCGTTCGATCGCTACAAGACCAAGCGTAAGGACGACGAGAAGCCGCCAACAACGCGTAACGTAACAATCGCAGTCAGCGATGTCGCAGCCGCGCGCAAGGCCTACGGCCCACGTTCAGCAATTTCCGAGGGTGTGTTATTGGCGCGTGATCTCGTTAATGAGCCGGCCAATGTACTCTTTCCAGAGGAATTCGCACGTCGCGCAAGCGCGTTGAAAAAGCTCCGCGTTGCGGTTGAAGTGCTCGACCTCAAGGCTATGAAGAAGCTCGGCATGAACGCGCTACTCGGCGTCGGCCAGGGCTCAGCGCGCGAGAGCCGGGTAGTCGTGATGCGCTGGAATGGCGGCAAGGTCGGCGAGGCGCCAGTTGCCTTCATCGGCAAAGGCGTGTGCTTCGATACTGGCGGAATTTCAATCAAGCCAGCCGCGAGCATGGAAGACATGAAGGGCGATATGGCCGGTGCCGCTTGCGTGGTCGGGCTGATGTACGCACTCGCTGCACGAAAGGCGCATGTGAACGCAGTTGGCGTCGTCGGTCTGGTCGAGAATATGCCGGATGGGAACGCGCAGCGACCCGGCGACATCGTCAAATCGATGTCCGGCCAGACCATCGAGATCATCAACACGGACGCCGAAGGCCGGCTCGTGCTTGCCGACGTGATCTGGTACGCGGCACAGCGTTTCAAGCCGAAATTTATGGTGGATCTGGCCACGCTTACCGGCGCCATCATCGTCGCACTTGGGCAGGAATATGCAGGTATGTTTTCGAACAACGATCAACTCGCCGATCGTCTGACCAAGGCTGGCATTGAAACCGGCGAATTGGTCTGGCGCATGCCACTCGCGCCCGAATACGATAAGATGATCGATTCCAAATTTGCTGACATGAAAAATACTGGCGGTAGCCGGTGGGGTGGAGCCATTACTGCTGCCCAGTTCATCAAGCGCTTTGTTGATGACAAGACGCCGTGGGCGCATCTCGATATTGCTGGTACCGGCTTTGACTCGCGCCAGACCGATATCAACAAGAGCTGGGGTTCGGGGTGGGGCGTGCGGCTGCTGGATCGGCTTGTGGCAGACTATTACGAGAAATAGTCTAGATGGCGAACGCGCGATGACCGAGATCCTCTTCTACCATTTGCAAGGCCAGAAGCTCGAAAATGTGTTGCCGCCCCTGTTGGAAAAATCACTCGAGCGTGGGTGGAAGGTAGTGGTGCAGGGATCATCTGAAGAGCGTATCGAGGCACTCGACGCGCACTTGTGGACCTACCGCGACGACGGATTTCTGCCGCATGGGACCTGGCGTGAACCGGAGGCAGTTCAGCAGCCGGTTCTGTTCACCCTCACCGAGAGCAACCCGAACGGAGCCACCGTGCGCTTCCTGATCGACGGTGCGCCAATGCCGGCCGATCCACTGAGTTATCAGCGCATCGTGCTTTTATTTGATGGCGAGGACGAGGAAGCGGTGGCGACCGCGCGCACTCACTGGTCCGCAGTCAAAGAAAAGGGGCTCGAAGCGACATACTGGCAAGCGGACGAGCATGGGCGTTGGACCAAGAAGGCGTGAACACGAAAGGAACTGCGTTACGTTTCCACATCAGCCGCAGCCTTGACTGTTTAGGTTTAGCGCAAAGCAAGCGCACCTTAGGTTCAAACTACTCGGCCAATGCACTACCAGCCAACGGCCGATCTCGGCGATAACCCTTTGGACGACCGAGGCTTGCCGCCTGCCATCGTGATGACGCAAAATATGTTTTAGGGACAAGCAGATAAATCGGTTGGGACCAGTTCTCTTGTTGCGCAATTCTGCTCATTTTGCCCGCCTTAGCATCGCGCTTGCTTGCGCCGCCGCGCTGGGCGTGGGCGGCTGCACGGGCGCGGCGCGGGTATTTGAAGACCAGAACGACGGCGGTTGGTTTTCCAAGCCTGTTGAACTGTTGGCCAAGCCAGACTGGGCACGGCCCACGAGCAGCAAAGGTATCAGTCTCGGCCCGCAAGGGCCGGTCGGGGCGGAGGATATGGTGAGCGCTGACGGGAGCTGCACAGCGCCGCTCGCGCAATCGGCCGAGCCATCACCAGCGGCGCCTGAACCGTCGGCTCCCGCCGATCGTGCGGTCGGTTCGGTCGCTGGCGATCTTGCTGGCACGCCAATGCCGGTTGCCACCACCGCGTCCGCTACGCCGAATTCGGGCCTGCAAAAGTTAGAACCGGCGTCTGGGTCGCCTCCAGTGGCGGGGGGCATCGCTCTTGGCATGACCGAATGTCAGACCGTCCAGCGTGCAGGCACCCCGAGCAACGTCGCCATCAGTGCCGGCGAGAAAGGCGAACGCAAGGTTGTACTCACTTATCTGGGCGGACCGTGGCCTGGCATCTACACGTTTACCGGTGGCCGCCTGAACGTCGTTGAGCGTGCGCCCGAACAGCCGAAGCCGGCAAAGGCGGCGCCGAAGAAGACGCCAAAAAAGAAGCCGGCGCCAAAAACAGCCAGCCACGAATTACAGCGTGACTACGCGCAATAAACTTTTACGCCGTTTCCAGCGCCGCGCTGGCGGCGAGCCATTCTTCTTCCGCCCTGGCAATCGCATCGACAACACTGGCGCGCGTTTTCGATAGCTCCGCCGCTCGCGCCGGCTCGCGTGCGAACAGACCACCGTCGGCAAGTGTTAGGTCAAGCTTGTGCAGTTGCCGCGTGAGCTGTGCGAGCTCGATTTCAGCCTTAGTCACGCGTTTGCGCAAGGGCGCCGTTTCCGCACGTTTGTCGGCAGCGGCGCGGCGTGTGGTGGCAGGATCGGGTCGCGGTGCCGCTTTAACCGCGGGCTGAGCGTCAGTTCCGGAATCGCTGAGCACGCGGCGCCGATAATCGTCGAGATCGCCCTCAAACGGCTTCACCGTCCCGCTCTGCACCAGCCAGAGCCGGTCGGCGCAAGCCTCCAGCAGATAGCGGTCATGCGAAACCAGGATCACCGCGCCGGGATAGTCGTTGATTGCCTCGATCAGCGCTGCACGGCTGTCGATGTCGAGATGGTTGGTCGGCTCGTCAAGAATCACGAGATGCGGGGCGCTGAAGGTGGCGAGCCCAAGTAGCAGCCGCGCCTTTTCGCCGCCGGACAGTTTCTCTACTTTCGTATTGCCGGCGGGCCCGGAAAAACCGATGGCTCCAACGCGCGCGCGCACCTTCGCCTCCGGCTCGTCGGGCACCAGCCAGCGCACGTGATCGTATGGGCTCGCATTCAGCTCAAGCTCATCGAGCTGATGCTGGGCGAAGTAAGCGACCTTAAGATTGGACGCGCGGGTCACCGTGCCGTGCTCCGGCGCAAGCCTTCCGGCCAGAAGCTTGACCAGCGTGGACTTGCCATTGCCGTTGGCGCCAAGCAGTGCGATGCGATCGTCGTTATCGATTCGTAGCGATAGGCCGGACAGCACAGGTCCACCGGGCTCGTAACCGACATCGACGTCGTCGGTGGCGATAATCGGCGGCGACAAGAGTTTGTTTGGCGCCGGAAAGTGAATCGGACGTACCTCGTCTAACACCAGCGAGGCGATTGGCTGTAATTTCGCCAGCATCTTCAAGCGCGATTGCGCCTGCCGCGCCTTGCTGGCCTTGGCGCGAAAGCGGTCGACAAAGGCCTGCAAATGCTTGCGCTGTGCATCCTGTTTCTTGATCATTTTCTGATCAAGCACGAGCCGTTCGCTGCGCTGGCGTTCAAAGGCCGAATAGCCGCCGCGATAGAACACTAGTTTGCACGCTTCCAGCGACAAGATGTGACCGACCGCATTGTCGAGCAAATCGCGGTCATGGCTGATGACAATCAGGGTCGAAGGATATCGCGCCAGATGATCTTGTAGCCAGAGTGTGCCCTCAAGATCGAGATAGTTGGTCGGCTCGTCGAGCAGCAGCAGATCGGGTTCCGCGAAAAGCGTTGCGGCGAGCGCCACGCGCATGCGCCATCCACCGGAGAATTCCGCACAAGGCCGCTGTTGGTCGGCGGCCGAGAAGCCGAGGCCGGCGAGGATCGATGCCGCGCGGGCAGGGGCTGCGTGCGCGCCGATGTCGGCGAGCCGGGTCTGGATTTCCGCGATGCGGTGCGGATCCTGCGCGGTCTCCGCTTCTGCCAACAATGCGGTCCGCTCAGGATGGGCCTTCAGTACTACCCCCAGCAAGCTTTCCGGTCCGTTTGGCGCTTCCTGCGCCAGTCTTCCGATGCGCCAGCGCGGCGGGATCTCGATGTGACCTTGCTCGGCCGAGATATCTCCGGCGATGACGCCGAAAAGCGTGGTCTTACCAGTACCATTGCGACCGACCAGGCCGACCCGCGCGCCGGTCGGGATGCGCGCGGAGGCACCTTCCAACAGGATGCGGCCGGCAATGCGGACAGTGAGATCGTCGATGATGAGCATGCCGCGCCTTTTGGCCGACAGCGCGGTGCGAAGCAACCCCTTTGGTCGCAGGCTTCAGCTGATCTTGTGCAGCTCGCCTTGCCCGGTTTCGCGCTGATACATGATAAGGTCGAAGCTAGGCGTCCGGTCATTGCCGATAATGGCGCTTAGCAATGCATGGCCGCGGTGGTGAGTCTGGTGGTTGAAAAAATGATCGAGCGCGGGCGCGAGCGCCTGCTCGATATCCGCGGGTTGACGACGTTGCGATAGCGGATCGTTTTGGCGAGATCATCCGCGCTCAAAGTCCCAATGTAATGGCTGATGCGTTCGTCTTCAGCGCGCCGCGCCACGCGTAGCTGTGCGAAATCGTCGTGGAGGATCGCATCGAGCCTCGGGGGGCTTCGCCTTGACCGCTAAAGCGCCGCATCCAGATGCGGTCGCCAACCAAGAGATGGTTGAGGGTGCCGTGCAACGACTTAAAGAAAACACCGCGATCGGTACGATAGTCTGGATCCGCGATTTGTGCGGCCGCGTCATATAGGCATTCGTTGCACCGGCATTGTAGCCGGCAAACATCCGATATCGGGCCAGCATGCTGCACTCCTGCGATTAGATCCAGGCCTCTGGGCGACTGATCTTGCCGTCCGAAAGTCTCACCGGTATAAGCCGCGCGGCCCGACTTCTCCAATGAAACTCCGTAAACTTTCCGATTGGTCTCAGTAAAGGAAGATCCGATGGCGATCGAGCGCACCTTTTCGATACTCAAACCCGATGCTACCGAACGCAATCTGACGGGCGCCATTAACTCCATCATAGAGAAGGCAGGTCTGCGCATCGTCGCACAGAAACGCGTGCGCATTTCCCGGGAGCAGGCAGAAAAATTCTATGCCATCCATCGTGAACGGCCGTTCTTCGGCGAGCTGGTCGATTTTATGACGTCCGGGCCCGTCGTTGTGCAGGTCCTGGAAGGCGATAATGCTATCGCGAAATATCGTGAGGTCATGGGAGCAACCGACCCGGCCAAGGCCGCCGTCGGGACTATCCGTAAGACCCATGCAAAGTCGATCGGCGAAAATTCCGTGCATGGATCGGATGCGCCTGAGACGGCTATCCGGGAAATTGCGCAGTTTTTCTCGGAAAACGAGATCGTCGGCTAGGCGCCCAGGGCGGCATTGCGCCGCGCTTTCGCTGCTGGTACCTCCGTTGGGGCCTTGTAGACTGATAGCGAACCGAAAGAGCACGTCGCGACGGCCGACTGACGTTTGGCGACGGAACCTGGGAGCGAACTGTGGACGTCTTGATATCCGAGATGATGCGCCCGGCATTCTGGCTGGCCGCGCTGCAAATCATGGGAATCAATATTCTCCTATCCGGTGACAATGCGGTCGTCATTGCACTTGCGGTCCGTGCCCTTCCGCGCAAAGAGCGGTTCTGGGGCATGGTTCTTGGCGCTGGCGCGGCGGCAATCTTGCTAATCGTGTTTACCGGCATCGTCGCGACTTTAATGAAGCTACCCTACCTCAAGGTCGCCGGCGGGCTTGCGCTTTTCTGGGTGGCCATCAAGCTCGTGTCGCCGCAGGCGCACGATTCTGAAAATACGCCCGAAGCAGTTGAGGACTTGTGGCGCGCGGTCCGCGTAGTCGTCGTCGCCAATATCGTGATGAGTCTCGACAACGTCATTGCGGTCGCGGCGGCTGCAAAAGGCAATTATCTCTTGCTCGGGCTTGGCCTCGCGGTCAGCATTCCGGTCGTCATTGCTGGCAGCGCTTTGTTCTTGGCCATCATCGAGCGATTCCCGATCGTGGTGTGGGGAGGAGGGGCGTTGCTCGGTTGGATTGCGGGCGGCTTATTGCCGGAAGACCCCATCATTGCAGAACATTTCTCGGAAGCGACGGCGGACACACTGGAAGTAGTTTGCGGGGTTGCGGGGGCCATCATTGTCGTCCTGGTGGGCATGTATATGGTAAAATCAAGTCGGCTGCGGGAAGAGGAAGCGTAGCTGCCCCCTTCAAGTTAAGAAGGCGATTGCGCGATGAACAAAACGGCGCGGAGCGTCAATTCGGCCGTTCGCATCGGAGCATCTGCCTGCCCACATGATTGTCCGTCGACTTGCGCACTCGAAGTTGAGCTTCTCGACGAACGCACCATCGGGCGCGTGTACGGCGCACGGGATAACGACTACACCGCGGGCGTGATCTGCGCCAAGGTCGCGCGCTACGCCGAGCGCGAGCATCACGCTCGGCGTTTATTACATCCTTTGCGGCGCAAGGGTGCAAAAGGCTCCGGCGAATTCGAGCGAATATCATGGAATGACGCGCTCGATCTCGTGGCTGAAAAATTCCTTGAAACCGAGCGGCGCAACGGAGCCGAAAGCGTTTGGCCCTACTATTACGCTGGCACTATGGGCCTAGTGATGCGCGATGGCATCAACCGCCTGCGCCACGCCAAGAAATATTCCGGCTTCCATTCGACCATTTGCGTAAACCCCGCTTACGCCGGCTTTGCTGCCGGGGTTGGGCGCATCGCCGGCGTTGATCCGCGCGAAATGGCGAAATCCGATCTGGTGGTGATCTGGGGCACCAATGCGGTGAATACCCAAGTCAATGTCATGACCCACGCGGTACGCGCGCGCAAAGAGCGCGGTGCCAAGATTGCAGCGGTCGACGTCTACATGAATGAAACGATGGAGCACGCCGATTTACCAGTGCTGGTGAAGCCTGGGACCGATGGCGCGCTAGCCTGTGCGGTGATGCATTGCCTCTTCCGTGATGGCAAGGCCGATTGGGACTACTTGAATCACTACACCGATGCGCCGCGTGAACTCGAGGCGCATCTGCGCTCGCGTGATCCTGAATGGGCCTCAGCGATCACCGGAACGCCGGTCGAAACCATCGAGGAATTTGCGCGTCTGATCGGCGAGCACAAGCGGGCTTTCTTCCGGCTCGGCTATGGCTTCTCGCGTTCGCGCAACGGTGCAGCTAACATGCATGCAGCAAGCTGTATCCCGGCGGTGACGGGGGCTTGGCAATATGAAGGCGGCGGCGCCTTCCACATCAGCGCCGATATATTCCAACTCAACAAGACATTGATCGAAGGGCTCGATGTCTGGGACCGGTCCGTACGCATGCTCGACCAGTCGCGCATCGGCGCAATTTTGACGGGCGAGCGCGAAGTGTTGCAAGGCGGCGGCCCTGTTCGCGCGCTCATAATTCAGAACACCAATCCGCTGTCCGTTGCGCCGGACCAGAACAAGGTCAAGCAGGGCTTCGCGCGCGAGGATCTGTTTGTCTGTGTACATGAGCAATTTATAACTGAGACGGCACAGATGGCGGATGTGGTAATGCCGGCGACCACCTTTCTTGAGCACGATGATATTTATCGCGGTGGTGGTCATCAGTATCTCATTTTCGGTCCCAAGCTGGTTGAGGCGCCAGGTGAATGCCGCAACAATCACGAGGTGATTTGCGCGCTCGCCAAGCGCCTCGGGGCGGAGCACAGCGGGTTCCGAATGAGCCCCCGCGAGCTGATCGACCAGATGCTGCGAATCTCAAAGCGGGGGACACTCGCTGAACTGGAGGCCAACCGCTGGCTCGATTGTCAGCCTTCTTTTCGGCAATCGCATTATTTGGATGGATTTCCCTGGTCAGACGGAAAGTTTAGATTCAAGCCAGATTGGCCGAATGTGCCGTTCCGCAGTCCATACAGGAGCGGCCCCGTCGACGAAATGCCGCGGCTGCCGGACCACTGGACCTCGATCGAGCAGTCGGATGCCGAGCATCCGTTCCGGCTCGCTACTTCACCGGCGCGCGGTTTTCTTAATTCGACGTTCAACGAGACGCCGACCTCACTTGCGCAAGAGTATCGGCCGAGCGTGATGATCCATCCCGACGATGCGCGCGGTCACGGGATCGGCGATGGCGACTATGTGGTACTTGGGAATAAGCGCGGTGAGGTACGCTTGCACGCGAAACTTTTTGCGGGCGTCCGGCGCGGAGTGCTGATCGCGGAATCGATCTGGCCGAATTCAGCCTATACCGATGGCTGCGGCATCAACACGGTCACTGGCGCCGACCCGATCGCGCCTTATGGGGGCGCGGCCTTCCACGACAACAGGGTGTGGATGCGCAAAGCGCGCGCGGATTAATACCGCGCGCGCTTCTCAGTCCTGGTGACCTATAGTTCCTTGCCGATCATACGATCGACCGAGTACGGGCCGCCACCGCGCATAGCGATCGCGAACAGTACAACCCCGATCAGCAGAACGTATTCGTACCCGCCGCCGCCGGCGGCATAACCTTTAGAAAGATGGACAAACAGCAAGGCGATGGCCATCTCAATCGCGAGTGCAGCGGCGAAAAATCGCGTGAATAGACCGATAATGAGGCAGACGCCGCCAACCGTTTCCAGAATCATGGCGGCATAGGCAAACCCGAGTGCCGGCTCCAGGCCGTTCTTTGCCATGAGATTGGCCGCCACCGCGGCGGCTCCGATTTGCTGGCGCATAAAAATCCGCAAGACCAGGATAAATCAGTTTCGTCTCTCCCTTACCGCTCATGGCGTCTCCCCTATTGATTATCGCGCCGCTCGCTGTGGCGGCGTCACCGATGCCTCACAAAAAAGATTATAACACCGGAAACAGGTAAAGATATTCAATTGCCTGTGCACTGCAGCGTGAAATCGCCTAGGTAGGATCGGGCACCAGATTTTTCGTATCAGGCACCGGAATGCCATCGATCAGGCAGCGGCCGCCTATGACTTGCAAGCGGCCTTCCGCCAATAATTTGAGTGCCAACGGATAGATGCGGTGCTCAACCTTGAGCACGCGCGAAGCAAGCGTTTCTTCTGTATCGTTGTGTCGCACTGTCACTGCCCCCTGAGCGATGATCGGCCCGGAATCCATTTCCGGCACCACGAAGTGCACGGTAGCGCCATGAATTTTGGCGCCGGCCTGCAGTGCACGTTTGTGGGTATCAAGGCCCTTGAACGCCGGCAGCAGGGCAGGGTGGATGTTGAGAACGCGCCACTGCCATTTTTTGACGAATTCGGCGGTAAGCAGCCGCATGAAACCGGCTAGGCAGACAAGATCGATACGGTGCTTTTCAAGTATAGCCTGCAGTGCGCGCTCAAAACCGGCGCGGTCCCTGGCGAATTCTGTGTGAGCGACGACCTCGGCAGCAATGTTGGCGGCGCGTGCAACCAAAAGGCCGCCGGCATCCGGCCGATTGGAAACGACCAGCACGATCTCGGCGGGATAACTTTTGTCCTTCGCAGCCTCAATGAGCGCAGCCATGTTGGAGCCGCGGCCGGAGATGAGCACGGCGACGCGCTTGCAGCTCATATCTCACCCGAGATTGAGATTGCCGTCATAAACAACGCGTGCGCCATCCGACGCTTTGACGACGCTGCCTAGTGTCATTGCTGTCTCACCCGCGCGAGTAAAAGCGTTCGCGACTGCGGTGGCCTCTTTAGATGATGTGATGACAATCATTCCAATACCGCAGTTGAAGGTTCGCAGCATTTCATTCTGCACAATGCCGCCTTCGCTCGCGAGCCATTGAAACACTGGTGGCACTGGCACACGTGCGAGGTCAATGCGCGCGCCGAATCCTTTGGGTAAGACGCGCGGGATGTTGTCGGGGAATCCGCCACCGGTGATATGTGCAAGACCTTTCACCGCCTTGGTCTCCCGGATCGCGGCGAGACACGCCTTTACATAGATGCGGGTGGGCGCCAGGATCACTTCGCCGAGGCTTTGGTCAGCTACGAACGGCGCGGGTGCGGTCCATGACAGTCCCGTTTTTTTGACCACCTTGCGCACGAGCGAATAGCCATTGGAATGCACGCCGGATGACGCAAGCCCGATGATAGCGTCACCTTCCGCAATATCGGCGCGCGGCAAGATTGCATCGCGCTCAACCGCGCCAACCGCGAAACCAGCGAGGTCGTAGTCGTCGCCTTGATACACGCCGGGCATTTCGGCGGTCTCGCCGCCGATCAATGCGCATCCGGCCTCGCAGCAGCCGACACTAATGCCCGCGACCACGGCTGCGCCGATCTCCGGTTCCAACTTCCCGCAGGCGTAATAGTCGAGGAAAAAAAGCGGTTCGGCGCCTTGCACCACAAGATCGTTCACGCTCATCGCGACCAAATCAATGCCGATAGTATCGTGGCGGCCGATTTCGACGGCGACTTTGAGCTTTGTGCCGACGCCGTCAGTTGCCGCGACGAGGACCGGGTCGCGGTAGCCGATCCGCTTAAGGTCGAACAATCCGCCAAAGCCGCCAATTTCGGCATCCGCGCCGGCGCGCGCGGTGGCACGCACCAGCGGCTTGATCAACTCCACCATTCTGTTGCCAGCATCGATATCAACACCGGCTTGCGCGTAAGTGAAACCGCGCTGTTTTTCTGCCATCATGGGTCCTCGTCCGCGCCGGGGTCGTACGTTGGAATCGCAAGTCGCGCAATGGTCCGAGCGCGGTTATACTCCACCGACGGAATTGGCGTGTTTCCGGCGCTCGGGGCCGGACCGCTTCCGCAAGCCGGGATTGCCTTGAGTATTCCAAATCTCATTACGCTGGGCCGCATTCTGCTGGTGCCGGTCGTGGTCTGGGCGATCTCCACGCCCGGCGCCATGTGGATTGCCTTCGTGCTGTTTGTGGCGGCCGGCGTGAGCGATGCGGTCGACGGCTTCCTGGCCAAGCGCTTCGCCATGACTACCGAACTCGGTGCCTATCTCGATCCGCTCGCTGATAAGGCGCTGATCGTCTCGATCTACCTGACCCTTGGGATCAACGGGGATATCCCGCGTTGGCTCGTCATCCTGGTGGTCTCCCGCGATATCATGATCATCGGTGCGTTCATGCTGTCCTGGTTGATTGGTAGCCCGCTTAAGGTCAAGCCGCTGCTCGTGTCCAAGCTCAATACAGTGGCGCAGATCGTATTTGCGTGCCTGGTGCTCGGCACTCTTGGCTTCAACTATGAACTACCGACGCTTACGCCGGTGCTCATGGGGCTGGTCGCTGCTTTGACATTGTTGTCTGTCGCTGCCTATGTGGCCGAGTGGGTGCGCCACATGAATTCTGCGGCCGCGAAATCGTGAGCCGGCGAACCGCACCGCGTTTGCAGGGCGCCTCAGCCGTGAACAGCGACGTATTCCACCGCCAGTTCACCTTCTGGCTGGCGGCGCTATTTTTATTTGTACTGGCATTTTGGCCGCTCAGCGAAATTCTGTTGCCGTCTATTGCGGGTCTTGCGATTGCCCATTTGCTCACGCCCCTCACGGATCGCCTTAAGCGCCTCGGCGTCAATCGGCTGGCAGCCGCATTGCTGATCATAACGGAAGTGGTTCTTGCACTGATCTATCTTATTCTGTTTGGTCGGGCGGGCGCGCATTGTGCTTTCGCCGAAACTGGTGGGCAAGAGCGTGGGACTGCATCCGGTTCGGCTGATCTTCGTACTACTCGCCTTCGGGTATCTTTTTGGCTTTGTCGGAGTTTTGGTTGCCGTGCCGCTCACTGCCACGATAGGCGTGCTGTTGCGTTTTGTGCTGCGTCGCCACCTTCAAAGTTCGTTTTACACCGGCGAGAACTCGGATTGACGTCATGAACGGTTCATTCGCCCCGCGGCAACTCGCGCTTGCGCTCGATCACTCCACCAGTTTTGCGCGCGAGGACTTTCTAAGTGGCCCTTCAAACATTGCAGCGCTCGCCTTGGTCGAGCGTTGGCCTGACTGGCCGGACCGGATTGTCGCTCTCATCGGTCCCAAAGGCTCGGGCAAAAGCCATCTTGCCACGATCTGGGCAGAGGCAGCAGGTGCGCGCGTATTGTCGGCCAAGCTATTGTCCATCACCGATGTGCCCGCAGCGCTTGCGACTGGCGCGTTGGTCGTTGAGGATCTGGAAGCCGCTGATCTCGATGAGCGTGCGCTGTTTCATCTCATAAATCTTGCGCGCGAAGAGGGCGCGTACGTGCTCTTTACAGGACGTTTGGTGATGGCAGACTTTCCGGTCACAATTCGCGATCTTGCTTCGCGATTGCGAGCAGTACCGGCAGTGATGCTCATGCCACCCGACGATGCACTCTTACGATCGCTTCTGGTCAAGCTTGCGGCCGATCGCCAGTTGGCGCTTGACGAGCCTTTGGTGAGTTATCTCGTAAACCGGATTGAGCGCTCATTCGCGGCCGCCCACGCTGCTCTCCAAAGGCTCGACGATGAAGCAATGCGCCAGCATCGCCCGGTAACGCGGGCGCTCGCCGCCGAATTGTTTCGTACTCCTTAACGCAGATATGCCAGGCTTGACGGAATGGGCCGCTGAGGCGCGAACTGTCATTCAGCGGCCACTATTATCGGCTAGGGCTCTTACGTTTTAGGCTTTTTTCAAATGGCAGATCGTGCACAAGTTATTGCCCCAGCTGACAAAATTGATCCGGCCACCAACCGCGTCGATTCAGGTCCGACATTTGCGCCCGTATCGCCCCCAACTTTACGGACAAGCCCAGAACGGTTCATCAATCGCGAGCTATCATGGCTTCATTTTAATCGGCGAGTATTGGAAGAGGCTGGCAATGAGCATCACCCGCTGCTCGAACGCGTGCGCTTCCTGTCGATCTCAGCAAACAATCTCGACGAATTTTTTATGGTGCGGGTCGCCGGTCTCAAAGGCCAGTTGCGGCAAGGGATCCTGACACAGAGTCCGGATGGGCTAACCCCGGCTGAGCAACTAACCCGCATCGGAGAAGCGGTTTCCCAGCTCGCGAGCGATCAGCAAAAGCGCTGGCTGGAATTACGCCCGGCGCTCGCCGCCGCAAATGTGGTGCTTGTGGACGGAAGCGACCTCAAGAAGGCGGAGCGCAGTTGGCTGGAGGAACGCTTCCTAACGCACGTGTTTCCGCTGCTGACTCCGCTGGCAATCGATCCTGCGCACCCGTTCCCCTTCATTCCAAACCTGGCCTTTTCAATCGCATTGCAGCTCGCACGCAGTAAAGACGGCAAGGCGATGAACGCTCTCATTCGTATGCCGCAGAAGATCGAGCGGTTCATCAGGCTACCAAGTGGCGGCGATCAGAGTATCCGCCTGATTACACTGGAGGAAGCAACGGCGCTGTTTATCGGCCGGCTGTTTCCCGGCTACACGGTCAAGGGGCAGGGCGCATTCCGCGCCATCCGCGACTCCGAAGTGGAAATCGAGGAAGAGGCTGAAGACCTGGTGCGGTTATACGAGACTGCGCTCAAACAGCGGCGGCGCGGTTCGGTGATCCGGCTGGAACTCGGTGCCTCAATGCCGGGAGAGTTGTGCAACTTCGTACAGCGCGCGCTCGCGGTCGCCGACGATGAAGTGTTCAGGGTCGATGGCGTGCTTGCGCTCAACGATCTCAACCAGCTCACCAGGCTCCTCGACCGCCCCGATCTCGAATTCGTGCCCTACAATCCGCGTTATCCGGAACGCATTCGCGACCACGGCGGCGATTGCTTTGCTGCTATTCGCCAAAAAGACCTCGTGGTCCACCATCCCTACGAATCTTTCGATGTGGTAGTGCAGTTCCTGCAGCAGGCCGCTCGCGACCCAAACGTGGTCGCGATCAAGCAGACGCTCTATCGCACTTCGGCTGAATCGCCGATCGTGAAGCAACTGGTGGAAGCGGCTGAGGCCGGAAAATCTGTTACCGCACTGGTGGAGCTTAAGGCCCGCTTCGACGAGGAGGCCAATATCCGTTGGGCACGGGACCTCGAACGTGCGGGCGCGCAGGTCGTGTATGGCTTTATCGAACTTAAAACGCACGCCAAGTTATCATTGGTGGTGCGTCGCGAAGCGGGGGAGCTAGCGACCTACGTGCATGTTGGTACCGGGAATTATCATCCAGTCACCGCACGCATCTATACCGATCTTTCATTTTTTACCGCTGATGCAGTCATCGGCCGCGACGTTGCGCGCATATTCAACTATATCACCGGCTACGCTGAGCCGGGTGAGCTTGAACGCATGGCAATTTCGCCAATCAACCTTCGCAAGCGCATCCTCAATCATATCGCGCAGGAAATCGCGCATGCCAAGGTCGGGCGGCCTGCGTCAATCTGGATGAAGATGAACGCGTTGGTCGATCCGGGAATCATCGACGCGCTTTACGAAGCATCGGCTGCGGGGGTTTCAGTTGACTTGATCGTGCGCGGCATCTGCTGTCTGCGGCCGGGTGTGGCGGGGCTCTCCAAAAATATCCGCGTCAAATCGATTATTGGGCGTTTCCTAGAACATGGCCGCATCTATTGTTTTGGCGCCGGCCATCCACTGCCGCATCCGAAGGCCGCGATTTATATTTCCTCAGCTGATATGATGCCGCGCAATCTCGACCGCCGGGTCGAAGTTCTGTGTCCGATTCTTAATGCCACGGTGCACGAACAGGTTCTCGGCCAAATTATGGTCGCCAATTTCAAGGATAACGAGCAAAGCTGGACGCTCTTGCCGGATGGCAGTTCCACGCGCATAAAGGCCGTGCCGGGCGAAGAACCCTTCAACGCCCATAAATATTTCATGACGAATCCAAGTCTGTCGGGCCGTGGAAAATCGCTCAAGGAATCGCCGCCGCGCAGCCTTATACGTCGCCTCATTGAAGGGGCGTAAGCGTTCGCCCAAAATCGTCACGTCGGCGAAAGGCCGTCTCGATCATGGCCCTCCGATCGCCGTCATCGATATCGGCTCAAACTCAATCCGTCTTGTTATCTATGAAGGTCTGACGCGCTCACCGACACCAATTTTTAATGAGAAAGTGCTGGCCGGCCTCGGGCGGCAAGTGCAGTCCACAGGGCTATTGTCCGCTGACGCCATCGACACAGCGCTCGATGCGCTCCGACGTTTTCGCGCCTTGTGCGATATTCTGCATGTCCACCGTGTTTGGGCGATCGCTACGGCCGCTTGCCGCGATGCACGCAACGGCCGCGCATTCATCGCCGAAGCCGAACGCATCTGCCGCACCACGATCACAATCCTTTCCGGAAAGCGCGAGGCTCATCTCACTGCGCTCGGCATCGTTTCCGGCATCCATAAGCCCGATGGTATTGTCGGAGATCTGGGCGGCGGCTCGCTTGAGCTGGTCGACGTGCACGGCTCCCGTGTGCGCGGGGGCGTGACGCTGCCGCTCGGCGGGCTTGCGCTCCAGGACATCACCGGAAAGTCGCTGAGGAAAGCGGAGAAATTCGTCGAGGAAGCCTTCGAAGACCTCGATATGTTGCACGGCGGCGAGGACCGTACGTTTTACGCGGTCGGCGGCACTTGGCGCGCGCTGGCGCGGCTGCACATGTGGCAAACCGGCTATCCATTTCACGTCATGCACAACTACCGCATCTCGGCGCGGGAGGCGCAGGAGTTCTCCAGGCTCGTGCATCACGTCGATACCGAGACGCTGTCGAAGATCGAAGTCGTAAACGCGGCTCGCCGACCTCTGCTCGCCTATGCCGCGCTGGTGATGGAGAACCTGGTCCGTACGATCAAGCCCAGACAGGTCATCATTTCTGTGCTCGGTGTGCGCGAAGGCCTGCTGTATTCACTGCTCAATCAACGTGAACGCGCGCGAGATCCGCTTATCTCGGCGGCGGCTGATCTCAATGTGCTGCGCTCCCGCTCGCCGCGCCACGGCGAGGAGTTGATCGCGTGGACTGACCGCTTCATGACGTCATCAGGACTAGAGGAAAGCTCCGATGAGCGCCGGCTGCGCCATGCCGCTTGTCTGTTGGGAGACATTGGCTGGCGCGCACATCCGGATTATCGCGGCGAGCAGTCAATGAACATCATCGCGCATGGTGCTTTCGTTGCTATTGACCATCCGGGCCGCGCGTACCTGGCATTGTCAGTCTATTTCCGCCACGCCGGTCTGAGCGAAGAGGAATTGTCGCCTCGGCTGCGCGAACTTGCCACAACACGCATGCTGGATCGCGCACGTGTGCTCGGGGCCGCCATGCGGGTCGCATACATCCTCACAGCCGGGCAGAGCGGCGTGCTGCCGAAAACGCCAATGCAGGTCAAACGCGGCAAACTGACGCTCAAACTGCCTGGCTCCTACGGACAGCTTGCAAGCGACCGGCTGGCGGGCCGCCTTCGACAGCTGGCTCGGCTGATTGGCCGCGAGCCGTCGATCGAGGCGTAATTAAATTCTCTTGCGCTCGTCCCCACGGAAGCGGGGACCCGGAGCCAAACTTGTTGATTTCGCGTTTGCGATCTGGCTTCCCGCTTGCGCGGGAATGAGCGGAGAATCTCTCAGCTCTTTTCGACGATCGCCACGCGGCCCTTGTCTATGGCGAGAGCCAGCCGGCCATGCTTGAGCGCCAGGGCCTTCTCGCCGAATAATTCGCGTCGCCAACCTTTCATTGCCGGAACGTCAGCATCGTCGGCGGCGGCGATGCGATCGAGATCATCGACCGTGGCGATGACTTTCGCAGCGACGCTATGTTGCTCAGCGGTCATGCGAAGCAATACCTTGAGCAGTTCAACGGTGGCCGCGCCATTCGGGGCTGGCCGGAAGCGTTCGAGCCGCGGCAGAGTCTTGTGGTCGCGGTCCAGCCCGCGCTTGACTGCATCGATGATCTGTTCGCCCCAGCGCGAGCGCTCGAACCCTTTCGGCAGCGAGCGCAAGTGCCCAAGGCGCTCGATCGTGGTCGGTGCTTGCACGGCGATGTCGCCGATCACTTCATCCTTGATAACGCGCCCGCGTGGCACATCGCGGTTCTGCGCCTCGCGTTCGCGCCAGGCCGCAACCTCGATCAGCACCGCCAGTTCCTTCGGCTTGCGGACGCGGCTCTTGAGCCGTTCCCACGCGCGCTCCGGATCGGCGCGATAGGTTTCCGGCGAGGTGAGCACGTCCATCTCGGCCTCGACCCAGTTGCTGCGTCCTCGCTTTTCCAGATCGGTCGCAAGTTTCAGATAGACGTCCCGCAAATGGGTTACATCGGACAGCGCATATGCAATTTGCGCATCGCTGAGTGGGCGCCGGGTCCAGTCGGTAAAGCGGTGCGATTTGTCGAGTGTGTCACCGGTAATTCGTTGGACGAGCTGGTCATACGAAATCGAATCGCCATAGCCGAGCACCATGGCGGCGACCTGGGTATCGACGATCGGATGTGGAATGGTCTCAGCCATATTCCAGACGATCTCGATGTCCTGGCGCGCTGCATGAAAGACCTTAACGACGCTCTCATTCGCCATCAGGGCAAAAAATGGGTCAAGGTTGATTCCGGTGGCCAATGCATCGATGACCACAGCTTCCTCGGGTGAGGCCATCTGCGCCACGCACAGCAGCGGGTAATAAGTGGTCTCGCGTAGGAACTCGGTATCCACAGTGACGAAAGGGTGCTGCGCCATCCGCGAGCAAACCGCTGCAAGGTCATTGGTGGTGGTGATCAGATCCATTGTCGCCGCAAACCTAACCCGATCCGGCTCCGTCATTGCAACCCACGCACGCGCGGCATGTGGATGAACTCCCAGGGACTTGGCATGGCCGCAACGGCAACCTCGATCAGGGTCGGTTCGCGGCATGCAAATGACTCTCGCAGCGCCACGCGCAGCTCATCAGGATTGCGCGCACGCCGGCCGGCAGCGCCGAAACTTTCGGCGTATTTTACGAAATTGGGGTTGGCAAGATCACAAGCGATGAGACGGTTACCGAATTGCTCCTGCTGGATGCGACGCACATTGCCAAAGGCGCCATCAACGAAAACCACCGCCACCAGCGGAATTCGGTGGCGTATAGCGGTGGCGAGTTCGTTGCCGGTATATAGAAATCCACCGTCGCCATTGATGGAGAGCACCGGGACGTCGGATCTGGCGTGCTGCGCGCCAAGTGCGGTGGCGTAGCCCCAGCCGAGATTGTCTTGATAGCCCGGCGACAAAAATGTGCGCGGCTTGTAGACCGGAAAGGCGAGCCGCGCCGCGAAACCGATTTGGGTGACCTCGTCCACATAGATGCCGTCCTCGGGTAGCTCGGCACGGATCACCTCGAGAAAGGCAAGCTGCGGCGCGAGTTTCGTAAGTCGCTCTCGCAGCTTCGCCTGACGCTCCCGCATCTCGTTGTGTCGTGATACGCGGTGCACGTTGAACTTTACGAGTTTATCGATCAGGCACCGCAGGATCGGCGCGGCGTCGCCGACGAGTGCTACTTTCGGCCTGTGCAATCGCGCGGGCTCATCAGGGTCAGCGTCGACGCGCACGATTTGCAAATTCTTGTCAACGCCCCACTGATTCATCGGGTTCAACAAGCGGGTGCCGACCGCCAGCACCACATCGGCCTCGCCCCACAGATCACGACCAAGCGGTAGCGTCACGCTGAGCGGATCACGGCTATCGAGTACGCCACGGCCACGCCGATAGCCAAGCACAGGCGCTTGCAGCATGCTTGAGAGGAGCGTCACCTCGAGCGAAGCATCCTGCGCGCCGCCGCCGGCAACGATTAGCACGCGTTTGGCTTTGCCGAGAAGTTTGGCCGCGGCGCGCACTTTGTCAGCATCGATTTTTGGCGGATGCGCGGGCAGCGGACCCACAATCGGCGGTACAAGTCCCCGTTTGCCCCAAACGTCGATGGCACATTCAAGCGCAGCCGGACCGGGGCGGCCGCGGCTCATGGACTCAATCGCCTTCGCGACTTTGACGGACGCTTCGCCAGCATCCTTGATGTGGGACGAGTGATCGACCAGCCGGGCGATGATGCCAGCCTGGTCGCGAATCTCGTGCAGATGCCCGTGGCTTTTGCCAATCGCCGCCGCGGGAATTTGTCCGATTATCGCCAGCACGGGCGCGTTCATACCGTAAGCGGTGAGCAGCGCGGCGCCGGAATTGAGCAACCCAGGGCCTGGCACCACCGAGTATGCCTGCGGCTTGCCGGTCGCCAGCGCCGCGCCGAGGGCCATATAGGCTGCGCCTTGCTCGTGCCGGGTGTGGATCACACGCAGATAGTCACTAGCGCGCTGAAAGGCGTCGAACAAATAATCGTTGTGGACGCCAGGCAACGCATAAATGGTGTCGAGCCCGTGAGCGATGAGGGTCGCTACCGCTGCCTCTGCGGTCGACATTTCGGCGGTGGCCGGCTTGGTCTTCTTTTTGGCTCGAGATTTGGGCATGCAGACGTCCGGCTAGTCTCGACCGAGTGTGCAGACGGCAGGCAAGTGTGTCGAGCCGCTTCGGTTTGCCCCGGTTTCTAAGGGCCAGTTGCCTTGACAAAGCCACCCCCCCATGCGCTTTTCGCCCGCCTCTCGCCCAAACCCTGAATCGCGCCGGAAATGCCCATGCATCGCTATCGCTCACATAACTGCGGCGCGCTTCGCGAAAGCGATATTGGTACGACCGTGCGGCTCTCGGGCTGGTGCCATCGCATCCGCGATCATGGTGGCGTTCTGTTCATAGACTTGCGAGACCACTATGGGCTCACGCAGGTCGTGGCCGACCCCGATAGCAAGGCATTCAAGCTCGCCGAGACGCTGCGCTCGGAATGGGTCGTGCGCGTTGACGGCAAGGTACGCCAACGCCCCGCTGGCACCGAGAATCCCGATCTGCCGACTGGTCAGGTCGAAATCTACATCGATGAGATCGAGGTGCTTGGCCCCGCCGCCGAATTGCCGATGCCGGTCTTCGGCGAGCAGGATTATCCGGAAGAAATCAGGCTAAAATACCGGTTCCTCGATCTACGCCGCGAACATCTGCACAGCAATATCATGCTGCGCGGCAAGGTGATCGACTCGATTCGCCGGCGCATGAAAGAATCTGGGTTCTTCGAATTCCAGACGCCAATTCTCACGGCGTCGTCGCCGGAAGGGGCGCGCGATTACCTGGTGCCGTCCCGGCTCCATCCGGGAAAATTCTATGCGCTGCCGCAGGCGCCGCAACAATTCAAGCAATTGATCATGATCGCGGGCTTCGATCGCTATTTCCAGATCGCACCTTGTTTCCGCGACGAGGATGCGCGGGCTGACCGTTCGCCCGGGGAATTCTACCAGCTCGATCTGGAGATGAGCTTCGTCACCCAGCAAGACGTCTTCGATGCGGTCGAACCGGTTATCCGCGGCGTGTTCGAGGAGTTTTCCAATGGCAAGCCGGTGACTCCCAAGTTTCCGCTCATCCCTTATGCCGATGCGTTGCGCAAATATGGCAGCGATAAACCGGACCTGCGCAACCCGATTGTGATGCAGGACGTCAGCGAAGCGTTCCGCGGCTCAGGCTTCAAGATTTTTGCCAACATCCTGGCCGGCGATCCGTCGGCGGAGGTGTGGGCTATCCCAGCGCCGAAAGGCGGCAACCGTGCCTTCTGCGACCGCATGAATTCATGGGCGCAAGGTGAGGGCCAGCCCGGCCTCGGTTATATTTTCTGGCGCGAAGGTGAGGAAGGCGGCGCCGGTCCGCTCGCCAAGAACATCGGGCCGGAACGCACGAAAAAGATCGCAGACCAACTTAAGCTCGGCGTTGGCGACGCTGTATTCTTCGTCGCCGGCAAGCCGAAGGATTTTGCTAAGTTTACCGGTCCTGCGCGCGCCAAGGTCGGTGAAGAGCTGGGCCTCCTCGTCAAGGATCGCTTCGAGTTCTGCTGGATCGTCGACTTCCCGATGTATGAGTGGAACGAGGAGGAGAAAAAAATCGACTTCTCTCACAATCCATTCTCGATGCCGAATTTGGCGGTCGAGGAATTCCTCGCACTCGATCCGAAGAACAACGACAAGCTGTTATCGATCAAAGCGATCCAATACGACATCGTTTGCAACGGTGTAGAACTATCATCCGGCGCGATCCGCAATCATCGTCCAGAGGTTATGAAAAAGGCATTCGCCATAGCCGGCTATTCCGAAAACATGCTGGAGAAGAAATTCGGAGGGATGCTGCACGCGCTCTCGCTCGGCGCACCGCCGCATGGTGGCATCGCGCCCGGCATTGATCGCATCGTGATGCTGCTAGCTGGCGAGGAGAATCTGCGCGAAGTGGTGCTGTTCCCGATGAACCAGCGTGCCGAGGATCTCTTGATGGGTGCGCCGTCAGAGGTCACGCCGAAGCAGCTCAAGGAGCTAAACATCCGGCTGGATTTGCCGAAGAAGTGATGCCTTTCGCGTCCCTGACGCGGTGCCGCGCAGATCCGGGGCACAGCTCCTTCGATCGTCGTGCCCGGCTTTGTACCGGGTATCTGCGCCTTTCTCCGTTCACAAAGCGAGGCGTTGATGGCTAGGACAAGCCCAGCCATGACGAAGACGTCACTTCTCCGGCAACGGAATAAACTCGATCTCGTCGCCTGGCACTTTGCCGAAATGGCCGGCTTTCCATTCGGCCTTGGCCTGCTCGATGCGGTCCTTGCGCGAAGAAACGAAATTCCACCAGATGTGACGCGGGCCGTCCATCGGCGCGCCGCCGACGATGACGAAATGAGCATCGGTCGCAGCCGCAATTGTTACGCTATCGCCGGGCTTGAATACCAGGAGGCGCCCCGGCTGAAACTTGTCGCCGGAAATGTCAACGGTGCCGTCGATCACATAGATCGCGCGTTCCTCGTGGCCCGCGTCGAGCGGTAGCCTGGAGGCTGTCTTGAGATGCACATCGCCGAATATGGTTTCATGCACCGTCGGCACTGGTGAGGACGCGCCATAGAGTGAGCCTACCACCACGCGCACGTCCTTGCTGTTGTCCTTGATGATTGGAAATTCCGCCGTTTCGTGATGCGCGAAACCGGCCTCCATTTCTTCTTTCGCCGCCGGCAGCGCCACCCACATCTGCAGGCCGTGGATAGGCTCGTGATCGACGCGCCGCTCCGGACGCGTGCGTTCGGAATGAACGATGCCGCGGCCGGCCGTCATCCAGTTCACTTCGCCCGGCCTGATCGCAACCGCGGTGCCGAGACTGTCGCGATGCATGATTTCGCCATCGAACAGATAGGTGACCGTGGCAAGTCCGATATGTGGATGCGGCCGCACGTCAAGCCCGTTGCCGGCGCGGAATTCTGCCGGGCCGAAGTGGTCAAAGAAAATGAACGGCCCAACCATACGCGTCCGCGCCGATGGCAGCGCGCGGCGCACCGCAAAGTCGCCGAGATCGACCGTCCGCGGCACGATTACTTGAGCAATCGAGTCGCATTGATAGCCGTTTCCGGCCTCAGGGTCTTTGCCAGGGAAGAAACTCATCAATTACGCTCCGTTTGTCAGTCTCGCACGCGCGTCTCGAACAGCCGCAAGACACGCCATTGGCGATCCGGCGCGCCTGCTCGGCGGGAAGCTGCGCGAGCCATCAGCAATATTCCTTGAAGACGTATCGTAGCCGAACCAGCGCTCGTTGATCCACGTGTCGGGGCCGAGCAGGAAGCCTTCGGAATAGCGATT
>DASWAK010000224.1:0-1856 GCA_036391175.1 Pseudolabrys sp. | reverse complement strand
TCGAAGCTGATTTTCTGGGCAGCCGGATTGCTCTTGCGCTTGGCCCTGTATGGCTCGCGCGGACAAGCGGCGCTGCGCTGCTCCCTGTATTCGCAATGCGCACGCAGCGGCCGGATACATTCTTGGTCGAAATTGGTAGCCCAATCGACACGAATGCTGATGCCTCCGAGGAGCAAGCGCTCGCACATGCAACAGAACAATTTCTTCTAGCGCACGAAACCCGACTCACGAGGTACCCCGCGCAATGGCGCGGCTGGTCGGCGCTTCGGGATAGTCGCGCAGCTTTCGGAAAATGAGCCCTCAGGCACACGCCCGGAATTCCCGGGAACTCTAAGATTTCAATCTGAGGCGCCCCTGGCGCGTGGCTCATTGTGGCGGCAAACCGATTCTTCGGCTGCGGGTGGAGTCCGTTCTTGATGCTGTGGACGGCTCTCCGCCACCGCCGCAGGGTATCTGCGGCTGAGAGCGGAGGAGAGCCATGCAGATTACAACCATCGGATTGGACATTGCGAAGTCGGTGTTTCAGGTGCACGGAATTGACGCTGCAGGCGAGGTGCTGCTGAGGCGGCGGCTAACGCGAGCACGCGTGCTTCCTTTTTTCGCGAAGCTCGGTCCGTGCCTCATCGGCATTGAGGCGTGTGCGACATCGCACTATTGGGCACGGCAGCTTCGGGAGCTGGGTCACGATGTCCGGCTGATGCCGCCGAGTTACGTAAAGCCCTACGTCAAGCGCCAGAAGAATGATACCGCCGACGCGGAAGCGATCTGCGAAGCCGTGACCAGGCCGACGATGCGCTTCGTGGAGGTGAAGACAACAGAGCAGCAAAGCGTCCTGGTGCTTCACCGCACGCGACTGATGCTGATGCGACAGCGGATCCAGCTGTCGAATGCGATCCGGGGCCACATGGCTGAGTTCGGGATCGTGGTGCCCATTGGGCGTCAGGGCCTTGAAGCACTCATCGATACCATCCATGACGAGAGCGATGATCGCGTGCCTGCAGAGGCGCGCTGTTGTTTACAGATGTTGGCCACCCAGCTGCGCTTGGTGAACGAACAAATCCTGGAGAACGATCGCCGGATCAGAACGAGCGCCAGGGCCACCGAAGTCGGGCGAAGGCTCATGGGTATTCCTGGGGTCGGCCCGGTACTTGCCAGTGCCTTTGTCGCATCGGTGCCGGATCCTGCAGCATTCAAATCTGGCCGGAACCTTGCCGCGTGGATCGGCCTTGTTCCGCGTCAAAATTCCAGCGGTGGCAAGGAACGCTTGGGAAGCATTACCAAGCAAGGAAACCGGTACTTACGACAGATGCTTGTCGTCGGTGCGCTCGCGGTCATCCGCTACGCCGAACGACATGGTACCCGCCGGCCGTGGCTCGTGAAACTGATGGCGCGACGCACGACAAAGATTGCAGCCGTCGCGCTCGCTAATAAAACGGCCCGGATGGTGTGGGCCATGATGATGCGTGGAGAGGCGTACAGAGAACCGGAGTTGCGTGCCGTTTGAACTTCACGGCTGCGACACAACAGGATTGGGAAGGGCAAAAGAGAATGTAATGCGACAAGCCGGTCGATACCGGGGAGCGGGAAAACCCATCGTCGCCAGTGCGCTTCGAGCACGTGTTCTTGGTCGGGACCCGATTCCGCGGAAGGCATTATGGCCAGCGGCTCATGTGCGCCGCGTCAACAGGTCGAACACATGGCCGCACCGACCAGTCTCGCAAAACATTCAATTCCCCCTTGCCAAAGGAGGGCCGTCCACACATGGCGAGGTCCCGCCCAATCCAGCAGACCGCACAGAACGGCCGCCTTCGGTGAGAGCGGTCGTTGGCGACCGAGCACCACGACAGCGAAAGTTT
>DASWAK010000223.1:0-3274 GCA_036391175.1 Pseudolabrys sp. | reverse complement strand
GTCGGGGATCTGGGGGACGAAGAGCACGTGGGGTCGCGTGGTGACGTACAAGGGAAGTGGAAAGTCCGTCCCCCACGAGTCGTCCCGCTTGCGGCGCATCGCGAACCCCCCGAAGGCCAGGGGCGCCGCCGGGCACGGCGGGTAGAAACGGGAGGGACATCCATGCGCGAGAACGACAGGAACGCACTATACCGGCAGATCGTCGAGACCGCCGGCGACGCGATCATCTTCGCGGATCGGGACGGGATCATCCGCCTCTGGAACAGAGCGGCGGAAGGGATCTTCGGTTACAAGGAAAAGGAGGCTGTCGGGCAGTCGCTGGACCTGATCATCCCCGAACGGCAGCGTGAGCTGCACTGGAAGGGGTACGGGAGGGCGATGCTCGACGGCGTCACGAAGTACGGCTCCGAAACCCTCTCGGTGCCGGCGGTCACGAAAGACGGGGAGCGGATCTCGATCGAGTTCACGATCGCCCTGCTCAGGGACGGGGAAGGGAAGGTGCTCGGCCCGGCGGCGGTTGTCCGTGATGTGACCGCGAGGTGGGTGCGGGAGAAGGAGCTGCGCTGAGCGCCCTCAGCGCGGCGCGCGCGGCTTCGGGTGCATCGATTTCGACATGCAGGCCGGCGTCCGAAATATCTTCCACATCCACCAGCACGCTCCATGGATTTTGGGTTTTATCCATAGATTCAGTCTTCTGATAAGTGATCTTTATCTTCAACAAGAACAACAGAGTCCGGGTCCGGCAACCGCAAATCGCCCGAGAGCAGTTTAGCCGATTGGTGGCCCCTAATTTGACGTACCGCTTCCCGCATATAGGCTGCAAGCCGTGCCTGCGCAGGCCGCAGGTTGTGGTCCATGTCCTGGCAAAACCGGTCAAAAAGGGCCTGGCCTTTGTCCCGTAATGCCGAATCCTCCGACAGACGGTCGAGAACCGCGACGAGATGAAGCACCAGCAGGTCGAAACGCCCATTAACCGTGTCGGCGACGGCGTATTCGCGATAAAAGCAGGGCAATCGCGCCTGCGCCACGATCGTGCCATACAGGGTGGAAATGGTGTTCTGGCGCGCGGTGCGGCGAAACAGGGGAAATATCATCAGCCTTGTTCGGGGGCCAAGAGTGGTTTGCCGCGGTTACGTCAACGTTCTCCCCGATGCAAGGCCGAAATGAAGCTGCGTTTGAGGCCAAAAACCGTGCGTCGCCGTAAACAACCCCTCCGTCTGTCGCTGGCGCTTGTGGGCGCGCTGGCGCTTGCAGCCTGCGGTAGCACAACCGAGACACTGCAGCGCGGCTACGTGCTGCCTGAAGGTGCATTGGAACAGATACCCGTCGGCGCCACACAGGAACAGGTCCTGATCGTACTCGGAACGCCCTCGACCGTAGCCACCGTCAATGGCGACGCTTTTTATTACATCTCGCAAAAGGCTCAGCGTTCGGCCGCTTTCATGCCGCATGAGGTGGTCGATCAACGCGTGATCGCGGTCTATTTTGACAAGGAACGCCGGGTGACCCGTCTCGCCAATTACGGTCTGAAGGACGGAAAGATATTCGACTTCTATTCGCAGACCACGCCGACCGCCGGCCAAGAGCTGAGCTACCTCCGCAACATCTTCAAGAACGTCGGCGTGCATCTATAAGCGTAGCACTATGAAAAAAGGGCCCGCGCGAACGCGGGCCCTTTTCGTTTTGTCGGGCGCGATCAGTGCGCCAATACGGCGAGCAATAGCAGCGCCACGATATTGGTAATCTTAATCATCGGGTTCACGGCAGGACCGGCTGTGTCCTTGTAGGGATCGCCGACGGTATCGCCCGTCACGGCGGCTTTATGGGCATCCGAGCCCTTACCGCCGTAGTGACCGTCCTCAATGTATTTTTTCGCGGTGTCCCAGGCGCCGCCGCCGGATGTCATCGAGATAGCGACGAACAGGCCGGTGACAATAACGCCGAGCAGCATGGCGCCGAGTGCGGAGAATCCGGCTGACTTGCCCGCCGGCCCGCCGCCCGCGATGAAATAGATCGCGAAGTAGCAAAAGATCGGCGACAGCACTGGCAGCAGCGACGGCACGATCATTTCCTTGATCGCGGCCTTGGTGAGCATGTCTACCGCGCGGCCGTAATCCGGCTTGTCTTTGCCCTTCATTATCCCGGGCTTGGCACGGAATTGCCGTCGTACTTCCTCGACGATAGCACCGGCGGCACGGCCGACCGCGGTCATGCCCAAAGCGGCGAATAGATAAGGCAGCAGTCCGCCGAAAAGCAGACCGACCACCACGTATGGGTTGTTCAACGAGAAGTCGAGCTGGATACCCTGGAAGTACGGGTGCGCGGTCGAAGTCTTGGTGAAGAACAGCAGGTCCTGATTATAGGCCGCAAACAACACCAGTGCACCGAGACCTGCCGAGCCGATGGCATAGCCCTTGGTGATTGCCTTGGTGGTATTGCCGACTGCATCGAGGGCGTCAGTGAACTTGCGTACGTTTTTAGGCAGCCCAGCCATTTCGGCAATGCCCCCGGCATTGTCGGTTACCGGCCCGAAAGCGTCGAGCGCGACCACCATACCGGCGAGTGCTAGCATCGCGGTAACTGCGATCGCAATGCCGAACAATCCCGCTTGCGCATAAGCAACCAGAATGCCGGCAATGATCACGATAGCTGGCAGCGCGGTCGATTCGAGCGAGATCGCCAATCCCTGGATGACATTGGTGCCGTGGCCGGTGACCGAGGCCGACGCGATCGACTTCACCGGGCGGAAATTGGTGCCGGTGTAGTATTCGGTGATCCAGATGATAAGACCGGTCACCACCAGGCCGACGACGGCGCAAATGTAGAGCGCCTTACCTGTAAAGGTGACGCCCGTAATCGGACCCATGCCGATCAGGGAATCGGTGACGAACCAGATGGCGACGAGCGAGATAACCGCCGACGCGATGAAGCCCTTATAGAGGGCTCCCATGATCGATTTTTTTCGACCCAGCCGCACGAAAAAAGTGCCGATGATCGACGTAATAATGCAGGCACCGCCGATGGCGAGCGGGTAGATCATCATGTTCATCAGGATCGGCGTATTCGCGAAGAAAATCGACGCCAGCACCATGGTGGCGACGATGGTCACCGCATAGGTTTCGAACAGGTCTGCCGCCATGCCCGCGCAGTCGCCGACATTGTCGCCGACATTGTCGGCGATGGTTGCTGGATTGCGCGGATCGTCTTCCGGGATACCGGCTTCGACTTTGCCGACCAGATCGCCGCCCACGTCGGCGCCCTTGGTGAAGATGCC
>DASWAK010000222.1:0-4116 GCA_036391175.1 Pseudolabrys sp. | reverse complement strand
ACTTCGTTATGGCGTGCGTCGGCAACGATCACAATCTACGCGAAGTGACATTGGGCCCGAACGGCGCCTTCGCGGGCATGGGCAAAGGCAAGGTTTTTGTCGACCATACGACCGCCTCTGCGGAAATCGCGCGCGAACTATACGCGGCGGCGAAAAAGGGTGGCTTCGATTTCGTCGATGCGCCGGTATCCGGCGGTCAGGCCGGCGCCGAGAATGGCGTGCTGACAGTTATGTGCGGTGGCGATACCGAACCTTTCGCTCGGGTGGAAAAAGTTATCGCGGCCTATGCGCGCGCCTGCAACCTGCTCGGCTCGCCTGGATCGGGCCAGCTCTCGAAGATGGTCAACCAAATCTGCATTGCGGGACTGGTACAGGGTTTGGCGGAAGGTTTGCACTTCGCCAAGAAGTCCGGGCTCGATATCGAGAAGTTGATTGCCACTATCTCGAAAGGCGCAGCGCAATCCTGGCAAATGGAAAATCGCTACAAGACTATGGCTGCCAACAAATTCGATTTTGGCTTCGCGGTGGACTGGATGCGCAAAGACCTAGGAATCTGCTTAGGCGAGGCGCGCAAGAACGGCGCGCACCTACCGGTTACAGCGCTGGTTGATCAGTTCTACTCTGAAATCCAGGCCATGGGCGGCAAACGCTGGGATACGTCGAGTCTGATTGCCCTGCTCGAGCGCTAATTACGCCGCCGCGCTTGGCCGCGCCGACACCGCTGCGTGCCAGCGTTTCACATTGCTGGCACCATCGGGCATCGCAAGCCTTCCCGGCTTCATGAAGTCGACCGCAACCTGCATTGTAATGTCCGCAACCGTATAGCGATCGCCCGCGATGAATTCGCGCGTAGCGAGCTCGCGGTCGAGCATTTCGAGAAACCAGGTTACCCGTGGTCTGTTGGCCTCGGCCCAGGCCGCCACCTGCGGCACCTCCAGCTCTTTCATTGCCGGATGCGTGTGGCGGAACACTGCCGCTACGTTGGCGAAGAAATTAATCTCAGCTCGCCGGTTCCACATTTCTACTATTGCAGCATTCTTGGGCCCAACGCCGAACAGCGGTGGGTCCGGCTGCAGCATCTCGAAATATCGACAGATCGCAATCGATTCGGTAATTATTGTGCCGTCATCCAACACCAGCGCCGGCATCCGCTGTAGCGGATTGATCGCGGTATATTCCGGTGTCTTGTGCTGCATCGTGGTGATATCGACCTGCTCGGTCGGAACGGCGATATGCTTTTCAGCGAGGAAAATTCGCACGCGCCGCGGGTTCGGCGCCAACTTGCTGTCATAGAGTTTCATGAGTACCCCGGCTCCGATATCGGTTTTTTGCCTCAGGTCCAGCCGAACACGGGCAAAAACTGCTGTCAAAGGGCCGTAAACAATCGTTAACCAGAGTCTTTAGGTCCCTCTTAAGCTTCGTCTTAAGGATTTTGCGCAAGGCTACCGCGGGTCTTTGTGAGTTCAGCGTTCAATTAATGCCGATTCCAGGCGAACAACCCGATCTTGCTGCGCTGCCTCCGGAAAGCTCGCCCGTGAAGCGGCGCCTTGCCGCGCAATACGTACGCGAGGCACGAGACCGCCTGACGTCCTCTAGCGGTACCCGCCCGGCCTTCGACTATGAGCTGCTGCGCCAGTACGCGCAAAATCGCCTTTCCGCTTCGCTGGTGATCCTGCTCCTCGTCACGACTGTTGGCTTAATGTCGGGCATATGGAGCGGCGCGCTTACTGCTGGCGCCTGGACCGCCGCCGTGCTCGTCATCCACGTCGTAGTGATCGCAAAGTGCCGGCAATTTCTAGAACGGCCGATGAGCGAGATTTCCGCGCGTGCATGGCGGTTGCGATTCGTCGTGCTCGATCTATTTTACGGGTTGGCCTGGATGTTACTCCTGATCCACCCGGTCGGCGCCGATGAAAGCTCAAGCACGTTCATGCTTTTTGTCATGCTGCTGGTGGTCGCTGTCTCCAGCATGCTGGCCTCGAGCCTGCCGACAGCAGTATTCGCTGCCACTTTTCCGGTCACTGCAGCAGTCGCGCTCGACTTCATCCTACAGGGCACGCTACGCGATTACATCCTCGCCATCATGGCGTTGACCGCCCAAGGCTATTTCGCTGCGCTAACCTATCGCCTTTATTCCAGCACTCTGGCGACGTTGGAGGCGCGTGCGGAAAAGGACGCGTTGATCGGCGAATTGGAACAGGCGAAATCAATCTCCGATGAGGCGCGCCGGCGTGCAGAAGCCGCCAACATAGCCAAGTCGCGCTTCCTCGCTCAGATGAGTCACGAATTACGCACGCCGCTAAATGCCATTCTCGGTTTTTCCGAGGTGATGAAGACCGAGATATTCGGTGCGCATGTAGTCCCGGCCTATAAGGAATATTCCTCCGATATACATAGCTCCGGTGTGCATCTGCTTGGTCTCATCAATGAGATCCTCGATCTGTCGCGCATCGAGGCCGGCCGCTACGAGCTCAACGAGGAATCCGTTTCGCTCGTGGCCGTCGTCGAGGATTGTCATCATCTGCTGAAGCTGCGCGCCCGCAACCGCGGCATAGTAATCCATGAGATATTTGAGCCCGGATTGCCGCGATTGTGGGCCGACGAGCGTGCGATCCGCCAGATCTGCCTCAACTTATTGTCGAATGCCATCAAGTTCACTCCTCAGGCCGGTGAGATCTGGCTGAAGGTCGGCTGGACCGCTTCCGGCGGCCAGTACATCAGCGTGAAGGATACAGGTGCTGGTATTCCAGAGGAGGAAATTCCGATCGTGCTTGCTTCATTTGGCCAAGGATCGAATTCCATCAAATCGGCGGAACAGGGCGCGGGACTCGGGCTGCCGATCGCAAAAAGCCTAGTCGACCTTCACGGCGGCACGTTCACTTTGAAATCGAAGTTGCGCATTGGCACCGAGGTTGTCGTCACATTTCCGCCGGAGCGGGTTGTCGCGGCAATTGCACCAATGGACGAACATGCGCCTCCGATCGCGTCGGCCACTGAGCCGGATCTCACCTCGGAGGAAAAGCGTCGGTTCAGCCGCCGGCCGCTATTCCGTGCTGGCACCTAGGCCTTGCAGCCTTGCGACAATCGCGCAATTGCCTTCCTGCCCGGGGTGCTTATGGTCGCATCCAACTTGGCCGCGAGACAAATCCATGATCGAGACACCTTGCGTCAAAGTTTGTGCCCTCGATGCCCGTAGGGGACTTTGTCTTGGCTGCGGCCGTACGATCGACGAGATCACGCGCTGGGCCACGATGAATGCCTGCGAGCGCACCCAGGTGATCGGCGAATTGCCCGCCCGGCTAATAGCCTGCGATGCTGCCAAAGCGGCCGCAGCAATGGGATAATGCCGTGAGCCGCCGCCTCGTCTGGTCTCTCTTGTTTGGTGTAGCGCTGTCGCTCGCGGCCCTGATCGCAAGCAGAGACCAAGACGCCATTACCAATCTGCTGCGGCACGATGTGGGCTCACTCGCACTTAAGATCGTTCTGGTGATCTTTGTCGGCGGCCTAGTGCTGACCTTGTTCCGCGAGCGGCTATCGAAGGCCATCGAGGCGGCTCTTTTCTGGGCCGTGATCGGCCTACTGCTCGTGGTTGGCTACAGCTACCGTTTCGAGCTCCGCGAGGTGGCCGATCGCGTGATCGCAGAGCTGGTGCCCGGCCATGTGGCCGGCCACGGTCGCAATGTCGAAGTCGTTCGCGGGCATGGTGGCGACTTTGCGGTCGCCGCGCATATCAATGGCACACGGATTCCAATGGTGCTTGATACCGGCGCCAGCTCGGTGGTGCTAACGCAGGAAGCGGCCAAGGCCGCCGGATTGCCGATTGAAGTTCTGAACTACACAGTCAATATCGATACTGCCAATGGCCGTACCCGCGCCGCCGCAGTGACGCTTGATCGCCTCGCCGTCGGCGGACTGACTGAACGTTCAGTGCCTGCCCTGGTGGCGCAGCCGGGCCAACTCAAAAACAATCTCCTCGGCATGAGTTTCCTCAACCGGCTGCAAAGTTGGGAAGTGCGCGGTGACAGGCTGCGTTTGCGCGGAGTGCCCTAAACTTTGGTCGCTAGACCATACTGGCAGCAAATCGCAGCGCGACCAGAATCAGGAATATACCGAAGG
>DASWAK010000221.1:0-9711 GCA_036391175.1 Pseudolabrys sp. | reverse complement strand
TCCTCATCGGCCCCACGGCCGCGCAAGGCTCGCTCCTCCGGCCACATGATGCGAGTGCCGCGGCCATCGATGCGCGGCAATACCGCCCTTGCCTATGACTATGATGTCGAACCCGAGCCGGAGTTGATCGAAATTCCGGTTGAGCAGCGCAAGACGTTGCTACAACTGAACGAAAAGACCTGCCGTTGGCCGGTCGGCGATCCAGGCAGCACGGACTTTTTCTTCTGCGGCGGCGACACTGTGGACGATCTGCCCTACTGCTCCTACCACTGCCGCGTCGCGTATCAGCCGGCTAGCGACCGTCGGCGCGACAAGCGGCCGTTCAGGAACTGACAGCGGCCAGCATCGCTTTCTTTTTCATGGCCGGGCTTGTCCCGGCCATTTCGTTTGTCCGAAACGTTTCAGAGTAAAGCGACCTGGCATCTTAGGCCGTCAGTTCATCCGACCGAAGCGGTCGTCGAGTGCGTAACCGGCGCCGCGGACCGTGCGGATCGGGTCGGCCATGTGCCCGCGATTGATCGCCTTGCGCAGGCGGCCGACATGAACGTCGACCGTGCGTTCGTCAATATAAATGTCCGAACCCCAGACGCCGTCGAGCAGTTGCTCGCGGGAAAAGACCCGGCCCGGCCGCTCCATCAGGAATTCCAGCAGCCGGTATTCTGTTGGCCCGAGATCGATTGGATGCCCGTTGCGTGACACTCTTTTCTTTTCGCGATCCAACTCGATATCGCCAATGCTGAGCACGGTGGCGACCCGCTCCGGGTTGGCGCGGCGCAACAATGCCCGCACGCGCGCCAGCAGTTCCGGCACCGAGAATGGCTTGACGATATAGTCGTCCGCCCCGGTGGCAAGCCCGCGCACCTTCTCACTCTCCTCGCCGCGCGCCGTGAGCATGATGACCGGCAATTGCCGCGTCTCCGGGCGCGCGCGCAGGCGACGGCACAATTCGATGCCGGAAAGACCGGGCAACATCCAGTCGAGCACCACCAGGTCGGGAGTAGTCTCTTTCAGACGCATATCGGCCTCATCGCCGCGGGCCGAGGTCTCGACCTCATAGCCTTCTGCCTCAAAGTTGTAGCGGAGCAGCATGGTCAACGGCTCTTCGTCTTCGACAATCAGAATGCGCGCGTTCATGCGAAGTTCCATTACCTGTCGCCGGCCGTGCGTAGCGCGGCGATGGTCGTGGTATCGCCCTTCGGCCGCTGGTCGGCGATCGGATGCCCTTCAATGATGTAATGGACCGTTTCCGCGATGTTAGTGGCGTGGTCGCCCATGCGCTCGATGTTCTTGGCACAGAACATCAGATGGATGCAGAAGGTGATATTGCGCGGATCTTCCATCATATAGGTAAGCAGCTCGCGGAACACCGAGGTGCAAACCGCGTCGATTTCCTCGTCACCGCGCCACACCATCATGGCTTTGTTGACATCGCGTCGGCCATAGGAATCGAGCACCAGCTTCATCTGTTGAAGTACGAGATCCGTCATGTGCTCGACGCCCCGGATGAGCTTCGGCGGCGGAAATTCACCGTTGAGCGCCATCACACGCTTGGCAATGTTCTTGGCGAGATCGCCGATGCGCTCAAGATCATTGGCGAGACGCAGCGCACCGACCACTTCACGCAGATCGACGGCCATGGGCTGGCGACGCGCGATGGTGAGCACCGCCCTTTCTTCAATCTCGCTCTGCAAGGCGTCAATATTGGCATCAGCCGCAGTAACCCGCTGCGCCAGTATCGTGTCGCGCTTTGCCAGGGCATCGACCGAATCCGCGACCTGTTTTTCGGCGAGGCCGCCCATTTCGGCGACCATGCGCGCAAGATCCTGCAGGTCGGTATCGAAGGCTTTCATTGTGTGGTCGGTCATATTCTTGGTCCCTAGCCGAAGCGGCCGGTGATGTAGTCCTGAGTGCGACGATCTTTCGGGGTGGTGAAGATACGGGTCGTTTCCCCGAACTCGACAAGCTCGCCGAGATACATGAAGGCCGTGAAATCTGATACGCGCGCGGCCTGCTGCATATTGTGGGTCACGACGGCGATTGTGTAGTCGTCCTTGAGCTCGTCGATCAGTTCTTCGATCTTGGCAGTAGAGATCGGGTCAAGCGCCGAGCATGGCTCGTCAAAAAGAATCACCTCCGGCTGTACCGCGACGGTGCGCGCAATGCACAGGCGCTGTTGCTGGCCGCCTGAGAGCGAGAGCCCGCTGGCGCCAAGCTTGTTCTTCACTTCATCCCAAAGCGCAGCGCGCTCCAGTGCGTATCTGACCCGGTCTTCGAGTTCGGACTTTGGCAGCCGCTCATAAAGACGAATGCCAAAGGCGATGTTCTCGAAAATCGTCATAGGGAATGGCGTCGGCTTCTGGAACACCATTCCGACCTTGGCGCGCAGCAAATTGAGATCTTGTGATGGCGACAGGACGTCGTCGTTGTCGAGCCGCACGTGGCCGGTGGCGCGCTGATTAGGGTAAAGATCGTACATCCGGTTGAGAACGCGCAGCAGCGTCGACTTGCCGCAGCCGGATGGGCCAATAAAGGCCGTCACCTTGCCCTGATAGAGCGGCACCGAGATGCTCTTCAATGCACGGTTATCACCGTAGTAGAAGTCGAGACCGCGGATCGAGATCTTCTCATGGAGATCTTCGGCAACTCCCGCTGCGTGGGTGACGCTCGGAACGGTGAGGGTTGCTGCTACGCTCATGACGATTTTCTTTGTGCCGCGAGGACTCGAGCGATGATGCTGAGCGCAAGCACCGCCAAGGTGATGATGAGTGCGCCGGTCCAGGCCAGTCTCTGCCAGTCCTTATATGGACTGAGCGCGAACTGGAAGATGACGACGGGCAGGCTGGCGATCGGAGCATTCAGGTTGAAGCTCCAGAACTGGTTGTTGAGGGAGGTGAACAAGAGCGGTGCAGTCTCGCCGGAAATGCGCGCGACCGCCAGCAATACACCGGTGACCATGCCAGCGCGCGCGGCGCGGTAGGCGACCTTCTGGATCATCAGCGATCGCGGCAAGCCAATCGATGCGGCTGCCTCACGCAGTGTGTCGGGTACCAGCGTGAGCATGTCTTCTGTGGTGCGCACTACCACGGGGACCACTATGACGGCTAGCGCGATCGCGCCGGCCCAGCCCGAGAAATGGCCCATCTGAGCGACCATGAGCTCGTAGACGAACAGACCGATGACGATCGAGGGCGCGCTAAGCAAGATGTCGTTGATGAAGCGCACCAGGGTAGTCAATTTGTCGTAGCGCCCGTACTCGGCCATGTAGGTGCCGGCAAGGATACCGAGCGGCGTGCCGAGCAATACCGCAATCACCGTCATGATCAGGCTGCCCATGATCGGGTTGAGCAGCCCGCCGGCCGAGCCCGGCGGCGGCGTCATCTCGGCAAATACCGCGAGTGACAGACCGCTGAAACCTTCCCACAGCAGCACCCCCAGGATCAGCACCAGCCAGCTCAGGCCAAACGCGGTCGCGGCAAAGGACAGCCCCATCGTGATGACGTTGCGGCGGCGACGTTTCGCGTATAGCGGGGTGACCAATGCTGTCATGTTCAGACTCCGACCCTCGCGTTGAGACGCATCAACATGAAGCGCGCGATGGCAAGCACGATGAAGGTAATGACGAACAGGATGAGACCGAGCGCAATCAGCGCCGAGGTGTAGAGATCGCCGACGGCTTCGGTGAATTCATTGGCGATAGTCGCCGATATCGTGGTTCCCGGCGCCAGGATCGAGCCCGAAATGCGGTGCGCATTGCCGATCACGAACGTCACCGCCATGGTCTCGCCGAGCGCGCGGCCTAGGCCGAGCATGACGCCGCCGATCACGCCGACACGCGTGTAGGGCAGCACCACGTAGCGTGCCACCTCCCAGGTGGTGCAGCCGAGCCCATAGGCCGCCTCCTTGATCACTGGCGGCACCGCCTCGAACACGTCGCGCGAGATCGAGGTGATGAACGGCAGCACCATGATGGCCAGGATCAGGCCGGCGGTTAGAATGCCGATGCCGTAAGGCGGACCGGCAAACAGCGTGGAGAGTACCGGCACATTACCAAACACGGCGATCAGAAACGGCTGCACGGTCTGCTGCAGGAACGGCGCGAATACGAACAGGCCCCAGATGCCGTAGATGATGCTGGGAATGCCGGCGAGCAATTCGATGGCTGTCCCGATCGGACGCCGCAGCCAGATCGGGCACAATTCGGTGAGGAACAGCGCGATGAACAGCCCGACCGGCACAGCGATCAGCATGGCGATGAACGACGTGACCAGCGTGCCGTAGATCGGCGCAATCGCGCCGAATTTTTCAGTGACCGGGTTCCAGCTTTCTACGAACAGAAAACCGACGCCGAAGGTACTCAGGGCCTGCCACGAGCCGTGGATCAGCGAAACGATGATGCCGCCGAGGATAACGAGAACTGTGATGGCTGCGGCGCGGGTGAGATGGCGAAATCCCGTATCGCCCAATCGAAGCCGCCGCAGAACCTTGGCCCGGTCGACCTGCTCGGTAACCGGGATACTTCCGCCCTGGAACACCACATCAACCACGGGTCGCCTCCCGGCGGGTTGCTGCATCCGGCTCTCCCTATGCAAATCGCGTCCGGGGGAGCCACTCAAGCGGCCTCTCGGCCGTAACACAAGGCGCCAACTGGGCGGCGGTGGACAAGGAAAAGGCGCCATGCTGGCGCCCTTTCCCCGCATCAATCGTCTAGTTCGACAGCGCGAAGATCGCTTTGCCACTCGCGTCTTTGATTTCAGTGGCCCAGGTCTTCTTGATCAACCCGACGACATTAGTCGGCATCGGAACATAGTCGAGGCTCTCGGCCATCTTGTCGCCCTTCGCATAGGCCCAAGAGAAGAACTTGAGCGCCTCGCCGGCGGCCGCCGCGTCTTGAGTCTGCTTGTACATCAATATGAAGGTTGCTCCAGCGATCGGCCACGACTTGGCGCCCGGCTGATCGGTCAGCATAACGTAGAAGCTGTCCGACTTTTCCCAGTTGGCGTTTGCGGCCGCGGCTTGGAATGCTTCCGCGCTGGGAGCGACAGACTTGCCGTCCTTATTGATCATATCGACGACGGTCATTTTGTTTTGCTTGACGTAGGCATACTCGACGTAGCCGATCGAACCCTTGGTATTGATAACGTTGTTGGCGACGCCCTCGTTGCCCTTGGCGCCGATGCCAGCCGGCCATTCCACCGAAGTATTCGCACCCACCTTCGACTTCCACTCTTCGCTCACTTTCGACAGGTAATCGGTCCAGATGAAGGTCGTGCCCGACCCGTCCGAACGATGTACGACGACAATCGCCTGCGACGGCAACTTCGCGCCCAGATTGAGCTTTTTGATCGCATCATCGTCCCACTTGGTAATCTTGCCGAGGAAGATATCCGCCAGCGTGCTGCCATCGAGCTTGAGATCGCTCGACTTGATGCCTTCGAGGTTGACCACTGGCACGTCCCCACCGATGACGGTGGGGAACTGCAGCAGGCCGATTTTGCTCAGTTCGGCCGGCTTGAGCGGCATATCGGATGCACCGAAAGTCACGGTCTTGTTGGTGATCTGCTTGATGCCGCCGCCGGAACCGATCGACTGATAGTTCAGCCCGTTACCGGTTTCCTTTTTGTAGGCGTCGGCCCATTTCGCGTAGATCGGATAGGGGAAGGTGGCTCCGGCACCAGAAATGTCGGCGGCTTTGGCCGGAACTAACGCTGCGGCGGCGATGACACCGGCGGTTGCCAATGCGGTCCAGTGTTTCAAGGGTTCTCTCCATGTTTGCGGACAAAGACCCGCGCGGGCCAAAACAGACCCACCGCCCTGTCTTCCCGCCCAATGAATTGGGCGGCCGCTGTTGATCTAAAAAAGACTCTCCACGACGGCTTCGGATATTTTTTCTTCTGTTTTAACGCTGGGAAATCCGAAGTCGTGGTCAGCCATAGGCGCCGCATGTCACCGTTCTATAAAGCTTTGGTGACAGTCAGATGACACTATAACCATATGAATTTGATTATGATTCTGCCGACAGACTGGAATCGTCGGCGCGCAACGGCAGGTGCATTGTGAAGGTGGCGCCGGCGCCAAGCGTGCTCTCGATTGTAAGACGTCCGCCATGACGGTTGAGCACATGCTTGACCAGCGCCAGCCCCAACCCGGTGCCACCTTGCGCGCGGCTGTCAGCTACGTCGACCCGGTAAAAGCGTTCCGTGAGCCGCGGCAAATGTTCGGGGGCGATGCCTGGACCATAGTCGCGTACCGTTACACGCGCTTCGGGCGTGCCCGCGCGCGTTTGTCCGTGAGTGACCGTGATGTCGACCCGCTTGCCAACTGCACCATATTTGAGCGCGTTTTCGACCAGATTTTCCAGCGCGCGGATCAGTTCGTCCCGGTCACCTAACACCGTAAGTGTTTCCGGCAGCGCGGCTACCTTGATCTCGACACCGCGGTCGCGCGCCAGCGTCTGCAAGCCGTCGACCACCTGCCGTACGATCGGCGCAAGGTCGACCGGCGTGTTCGGCTGTAGATGTACGTTGAGTTCGATACGCGACAATGACAGCAGATCATCGATCAAACGCGCCATGCGAGTCGCCTGGCCCTCCATGATAGCAAGGAATTTTGCGCGCGCCGCGGTGTCATCCTTGGCAGTGCCTTGCAGGGTTTCAATAAAGCCAAGCAATGCAGCGAGCGGCGTGCGCAGCTCGTGGCTGGCATTTGCAATGAAGTCGGCGCGCATTTCCTCGACCCGGCGCAACGGGGTGAGATCGTTGAAAGTCATAAGCAAGATGTCTACGGCGCCTTCGCCGCCGGTCGCGAGTCTGACGGGGGTCACGAAAGCCTCAAACCAGCGGTCACGGGGCACACGTTCGAAGAATTCCACGCGCTGCGGTTCGCGACGCTTGGCCGCTCGACGGATGGCGTCGACCAGGTCCGGCATGCGCAGTGCGATCAGTGCAGGTTCGCCGCGGCGCAAGGCCGGCGCAATACCGGTGGCAACTTCGTTAAACGCGATCACCCGGCCTTCGCGGTCGAGCACAATCGCTGCGCCAGGCAAGCCGCCGATGAGTTGCTCGATCAAAAGGGCTTGCGCTCCGGCAAGTGAGCGGCCGGCCGCAGGCGCGACGCCGGCGGTGTTAACGACTGCAGTCTGACCAAGCAAAGCTTGCCATGCGCCGCGCAACCGGCCCACCAACCCAATGGTGGAGGGAAAATCGCGGCGGTCATCGTCTATCGCCATGATCAATCGGCGTCGGTTTTCTCAGCCTCGATCTCGCTGCGGAGCGGTTCGATCGCAGACGTTATCAGTTTCTGTTCGAGTGCCCGGCGCGCGCCTTTCAGATTGAGCCAAATTTCGCGCGTGCCAAGGATGACAAGTGCAAGTACGAACGGCACGATATAATACAGCAACCGGAACAGCAGCAGTCCGGCCAGCAAGGGCTCTTTGTCGAATTGCCATAGCGCTACGAGCATTGCAGCATCGAAGACACCGAGGCCGCCTGGCGCATGGCTGGCGAAGCCGAGTAGTGTCGCCGACACGAACACCACCGCCATCGTCACGAATCCGACGTTCGGCTCCCCCGGAAGCAGCATGTACATCGCCAGTGCGCAGCTGCCGAGATCGAGGATACCGATACAAATTTGCAGCAGGGTCGATGGTCCGCTCGGCAATTGGACTTTCCACTCGCCTTGCCCAATTTCGCGCTGGGCGCTCCACACCCAGCTTACATAGGACACAAGGACCACCAACATTGCGATGCCGATGGCGCGGTTGAGCCAAGCCGGTAGCTGGTCGATAGGCCCTGCAGCTTGCGGATGATAGACGACGCCGAGGCCAAGCACGGTGGCGTTGCCGAGCCAGAAGGTGAGGCCGGCGACGAAACAGATCTTCGCCACTTCGATCGCGTCGAGCCCGTACGTCGAATAGATGCGGTAGCGAACGGCGCCACCGGTGAAAACCGTTGCGCCGATGTTGTGGCCGATCGAATAGCTGGTGAAGCCGGTGAGCGCAGCAATGCGATAGGGAATTTCGGCGCGGCCAATGGCACGCAAGGCGAACCAGTCATAGAAGGTGAGCGTGAAATAGCCGCAAGCCACAAAAAATGCCGCGGCTGCGATATTTTTTATCTCGGTTGCCTTTAGTGCCGCGATCACCTCATCGACATTGATGTCGCGCAGCATGTGGAAAAGCACCACCGCTGCAACAGCAATGATGGCGACGCTCAACAGCAAGCCAATCCGATTCCAGCCGATCGTCTTATGAAAAAATCGCGCCACTGCGCGCACGGACTTGAGCATCATTCCTCCGGTTTGGCGCCGGCCGCATCGCCTTCAACGCCGCGCGCCCTGGAAAGCGCGCCTTGCTCGACCCCTAGCAGAACTAATTCTATTGGGCGAGTAGACTGCCCGCCGTTCCAACAAACTGCTAGATTGTCCTTAATAAGGCCGCCGGCCAATCGATTATGGCCGTCGCCGTTCGGGAGATGCCTATGAGCGAATCCGATCCCGCCCTGCCCCGTCGCGCCATTCTCAAAAGCGCCGGACTAGGCGTCGGCGCCGGACTTCTGTCGGGCCTGCCGATAGGCGCGCAAACAGCGGGTGGCGGCATGATCTGGAGCGCCGAGTACTGGGCGAATAAGGGCGATGTGCCTCTCTACATATACCGGAAGCGGCTTGGTGCACCGAAAACGGGCGAATCGCCCCGGCCGGTGCTGTTCCTTGTGCATGGCTCTTCGGTCACGTGGCGCATATTCGATCTCGATACGCCAGGCCACGGTGAATATTCGATGATGAACGTGTTCGCACGCTGGGGTTTCGATGTCTGGACCATGGACCACGAGAATTACGGCAAGTCAGGGCGCACCAGCGGCAATTCCGACATCGCCAGCGGCGCGCAAGACCTGAAGGCCGCCATCCCGGTGATCGTGAAAGAAACAGGGCGCCAGAAGGTGCATTTCATGGGCGAGTCATCAGGAGCACTGCGCGCGGCACTTTATACAACAATCGAACCGGAGCACGTCGATCGTCTCGTACTGGCGGCATTCACGTACAAGGGTGCCGAGTCGCCGACACTCAAAAAACGCGCCGAGCAGCTCGAATATTTCCGCACACATAATATGCGCAAGCGCGATCGCGCCATGATCGAAAGCATCTTTACACGCGACAAGGCCGGCACCACCGATCCTGCTGTCGGCAAAATTCTGGCGGACGTTGAACTGCAATTTGGCGATCAGGCACCAACCGGCACGTATCTCGATATGACCGCCAACCTGCCCGTCGTCGATCCCAAGAAGGTGCAGGCGCCGGTTTTGTTAGTACGCGGCGAGTATGACGGCATCGCGACTGTGGAAGATCTGTTCGACTTCTACCGGCAACTTCCGCACGGCGACAAACAACTGGTGATCCTGCCGAACACCGCGCATTCAGTGGCGGTTGCCATCAACCGCCATCTGTTCTGGCATGCGGTGCGCAGCTTCCTCGACATGCCGACACCCACGGCGATTTAAAGTCGGGCAGTTAAAAATTCACGCAGCGCCTCCGTCGTTTCGTTCGGCGCCTCTTCGGAAAGATAGTGTCCGCAGGGCAGCGCTTTGGCCCCGACAATATTCGTCGCGTAATTTCGCCAGATCTCGGCCGGACCAGGCTTGTGGTTCCGGCCGACACCGCCTGTCGCGCCCCACAGCAATAGCACAGGGCATCCAATCTTGCGGCCAGCTTCGAAATCCC
>DASWAK010000220.1:0-5707 GCA_036391175.1 Pseudolabrys sp. | reverse complement strand
TCCGGGGACAGCTTTTTCGTCCAGTCGCTCGGCCACGACATGCTCGACAAGGTGACCAGCGGACAGGAAGCGCATGGTGCGCCGCCCGGGTTCTATTTTCTGCTGTTCTGGGTGACATTCTGGCCCGGCTCCATATTGGCGGGGTTGGCCGCGGTGATAGTATGGAAAGCACGGCGCGAGCCCGGTGCGCGTTTTCTGCTCGCCTGGCTGATTCCGTCCTGGCTTGTCTTCGAAGTAGTAATGACCAAGCTGCCGCACTACGTGCTGCCGCTTTATCCGGCGATCGCAATCCTGATTGCGGGCATCCTCGAACCCGGCGCCCTCTCCAAGCCGCGTTGGATGGTGCGTGGCACGATTGGTTGGTTTCTGTTTCCGGGAGCCATCGCCATTGTGGTGTTGATTGCTTTTATCGTGTTCGGCCGCGATCTCGGTCTGGTGGCCTGGCCGTTTTCCGCGCTCGCGGTGATCTTCGGTTTGTTTGCCTGGTGGCTCTATGAGGTGGACGGCGCCGAACGCTCGCTGTTGCGCGGCATGATCGCCTCGGTGCTTGTCGCGGTTACTGTCTATGCGGTGACGTTTCCGTTGCTGCCGTCGCTGTTTCCGAGCGCCGTGATCGCCAATGAAATCCACGCAACCGATTGCGAGCAGCCCCACGTCGCCTCGACATTCGCGTATCAGGAGCCAAGCCTAGTGTTTCAGCTTGGTACAGATACCCGCTTTACCGACGGAGTAGGTGCAGTTGATTTCCTGCGCTCCGGACCTTGTCATTTCGCCTTGATTGATTCTCGCAATGAGCGCGGCTTCGTGCAGCGCGCGGAATTGACTGGATTGCGCTATTCATTCGTTCAGCGCGTGGAAGGGTACAATATCAGCATCGGAAAGCCGGTGTTGTTGACTGTCTTCCGCTCGCAGGCCGGCCCATGAGCGTCAAATGAGTGTCACCAACGGATTCAATCGCGTGGAAGGTGAGGCGCTATCGGCGGCGCGACGCTGTGCGGCCAATGTCATGACGGCGCTCACTTTATTGATCCGCCCCGCGCGTGCGCATGCGCGCCTGTGTTCGCTTGCCCCTCGCCAACCGGCAATTGCGGCCGCCATCGCTGTTGCAGTGTTCCTGATTTTAATCGTGACGATCGATGCCGCAGCCATCCGCGGCGTCAGGTATTTACCACGCTGGATCGTTGCATTTTTTGATGACATCACGGACTACGGCAAGTCCGGCTGGTTTCTGTGGCCACTCGGATTGCTTTTCATAGCGCTTGCCGCCTTGCCGTCGGCTCTGACACCGTTTTCGCAGCGGGTGCTGGCAGCAATCATGGTGCGCGTCGGATTTCTGTTCACGGCGATTGCCGTGCCCGGCCTGTTTGTCACGATCGTCAAGCGCATGATCGGACGTGCGCGGCCGATGGTTGGCGGCAGCCTGGATCCGTATTTGTTCAGTCCTTTCGCATGGCACCCGGCCTACGCTAGCCTGCCGTCCGGGCATGCCACCACGGCCTTTGCAGTCTTGGTGGCTTTCGGGACACTGTGGCCGCGCGCCCGCACGGTCCTGTTGATCTATGCATTGTTGATCGCGGTGAGCCGGGTGATAGTGAACGCACATTATCCGTCCGACGTGTTTGCTGGCGCGCTGGTCGGGATAGCGGGGGCGGTCCTGGTGCGGCGCTACTTTGCGCAGCGGCGGCTCGGCTTTGCAATCGAAGCCGACGACACAATCCACCAATATCCCGGACCCTCACTCCGGCGCATCAAAGCGGTTGCTCGCGCGCTTCTGGCCCCATAAGACATCGCACCATGAATACGATCGATCCGGCGGTGTCCGTCGTGGTGCCGGTGCGCAATGAGGCCGGCAATATTGCGCCACTGGTGGCGGAAATTGCCAAAGCGCTCGCTGAGCAATGGCGCTTTGAAGTCGTCTACGTCGATGACGGGTCAAGTGACGGCACAGGCACAGAACTCAAGCGGCTAATGATGCAGCACGCGTGGCTACGTTGCGTTCGCCATAAGCAGTCTTGCGGTCAATCGGCGGCCGTGCGTACCGGTGTTACTGCGGCGCGAGCGCCGATTGTGGTGACGCTCGACGGTGATGGCCAGAACGACCCCGTGTTCATCCCGGCGCTCATTCGAGCATTGGATGCTGGCGATGCGAAGGGTCCGCGCATTGGACTGGTCGCCGGCCAGCGTGTTGGCCGCAAGGCAAGCGGTTTCAAGAAATTGCAATCGCGCATCGCCAATGCCGTGCGGGGCGCGGTGCTCCGCGACGGGACCCGAGATACCGGCTGCGGGTTGAAAGCGTTCCGCCGCGACGTGTTCCTGAGCCTGCCGTATTTTGACGGTCTGCACCGGTTCCTTCCTGCGCTGGTGCGGCGCGAGGGTTATGGCATCGGGTATGTCGACGTGGTCGACAGGCCTCGGGCCCACGGTGTGTCGAACTACGGGATGTGGGACCGGCTATGGATCGGCATACTCGATCTCGCCGGTGTCTGGTGGCTGATCCGTCGCAAAAAACGAATTCCGGAAATTTCGAAGGAGTAGCGAGTGATCTCGAATAACGGCACCCGGTTTTCGGAAAACGTTACGCGCAGCTGAAAGGACATCTTATGCTGATCGATATTGCGCATGCCGTCGGCGGCTACCTGCACGACGTTTTCATTGGCACTGCAGATTGGGGAATTTTGATCGGCTATATCGCGCAGGTGATGTTTGCAATGCGTTTTGTTGTGCAATGGATTGCGTCCGAGCGAGCGGGAAAGAGTGTGGTGCCCACCGCGTTCTGGGTTTTCTCCATTGGCGGCGGAGTGATGCTGCTCGGATATGCTCTCTACCGGAAGGATCCCGTGTTCATCGTTGGGCAAGCCTTCGGCGTATTCGTGTATCTGCGCAATCTGCAATTCGTTTTGCGAAGCGGCGGCACTGCGGCAGCGGCGTAGATTTTTACTTCGCGACAGCGAGCGCAGCAAATCCGCGTTCAAGATCCGCGATCAGATCGTCTGGGTCTTCCAGACCGACATGGAAACGTATTGTCGGGCCGCCCGGCGCCCATTTAGTAGCGGTGCGGTATTCCGTGCAGTCGAACAGGATGGCCAGGCTTTCGAAGCCGCCCCATGAATAGCCCAGACCAAATAGTGCCAGCTCGTTCAGGAAAGCATGGACCGATTTTTCGCTGGTCGGTTTAAGCGCGATGCTGAACAAGCCGCAGGCGCCGGTGAAATCCCGTTTCCAGATATCGTGCCCCGGATCATGTTCGAGCGCCGGGTGCATCACACGCAAAACTTCCGGCCGCTGCTCAAGCCATCGGGCCACGCGCAAGCCCGACTGATAGTGGCGTGCAAGGCGTACACCGAGCGTGCGTAAGCCGCGCAGCGCGAGATACATATCGTCGGGGCCGACACACAGCCCCATCGAATAAACGGTATCTTTCAGCGCCGGCAGTGTGGCCGCGTTGGCCGACACAGAGCCGAACATGATGTCGGAATGACCCCCGATATATTTGGTGCCGGCTTGAATTTGCAGGTCGACGCCCTTCTCGAAGGCGCGGAAATAAAGCGGCGTCGCCCAGGTATTATCCATCATCACGATCGCACCCTTCGCATGTGCGATTTTGGCGATTGCCGGGATGTCCTGCATCTCGAAGCTCTGAGAACCGGGCGCCTCGACGAACACCACGCGCGTATTTGACTTGAATAGTTTGGCGATATCGGCGCCGATCAAAGGGTCATAATAGCTCGTTTCCACGCCCAGACGTTTGAACACGCCGTTGCAGAAATTTCGGGTCGGGCGGTAAACGCTGTCGGTGACAAGCACGTGATCGCCGGCGCGGGCGGTGGCGAGAAGGGCCGCAGAGATCGCCGCCAGTCCGGATGGCAGCAGCGATACACCGGCGCACGCCTCGCCGTCGAGTTCGCGCAGGGCATTTTCCAACGCTTCGGATGTTGGCGTGCCGCGGCGGCCATAATTGTAACGGGCGCGGTGGGCAACCTGATCTTCAGCAGTGGGATAGAGCAGGGTCGATGCGTGGTAAACGGGTGGATTGACGAAGCCGTGATAGGCCTGCGGATCACGGCCGGAGGTCACCAGCCGGGTGTCAGGCTTGATCGGGCCTTTGACTTTCTTCGTCATACGGACACACGGCCTTGTTTGGGACTATGACCGCGTAATATCGCGGCGCAGAAATGGGAGACCATATACGTCTGCATAAGGAGCGAGCGTCAACCCCTTGACCCGGCAAGCCGATCGTTCTGAGATGCCACGCGCTAGAGGGGCCATCGGGAGAACGACGGCCAGAAGCTGATATTGGCACCGTCGGACCAAGGCCCGGCGGGCGTGAATGTTTGGTTAGTCTTGCAAGGCCGCACCCGAATTAGTTTTTGAAGGAACTGTCACATGAAGCGATTTGCCACCATTCTCGCGCTCGCCGTCGCCGTCGCCGCGCAAAGCGCATCCGCTCAAACGCTGAAAGCGGTAAAGGATCGCGGCATGCTCAATTGCGGCGCCAACGGCACGCTCGCGGGATTCGGGCTTCCCGATGCTCAGGGGAAATGGACCGGACTGGACGTGGATTTTTGCAGGGCGCTTGCCGCCGCGATCCTAAACGATGCCGACAAGGTCAAATTTGTACCATTGTCGACGAAGGACCGCTTTACTGCCTTGCAGTCGGGTGAAGTGGATGTGCTGGCGCGCAATACGACGTGGACGTCGTCACGCGATTCTTCGCTCGGGCTCAACTTTGTTGGCGTCAATTATTATGATGGCCAAGGCTTCATGGTGCGCAAGTCCCTCAAGGTGAACTCGGCGCTCGAGCTCAATGGTGCAGCCATCTGCGTGCAGCAGGGCACCACCACCGAACTCAACCTCGCCGACTATTTTGGCGCCGCTAAGATGCAGCTCAAGACCGTGACCTTCGCCACCGCCAACGAGGCGGTGAAGGCTTACGATGCCGGCCGCTGCGACGCCTATACTACCGACGCTTCTGCCCTCTATGCCGAAAGGTTGCGTGTTGCCAATCCGAATGACCACGTGATTTTGCCCGAGATCATCTCGAAAGAGCCGCTCGGTCCGGTGGTCCGTCATGGGGACGACCAGTGGTTCGACATCGTGAAGTGGACACTGTTCGCCATGATCGACGCCGAAGAACTCAATATCTCATCGAAAACACTCGACGAGGCGCTGAAGTCGACCAATCCGGAAATCAAGCGCTTTGTCGGAACCGAAGGCAATTACGGCGAACAGCTCGGCCTCAGCAAAGATTGGGCGGTCCGTATCATCAAACTCGTCGGCAACTATGGCGAGTCGTTCGAGCGAAATGTGGGTCAAGGTTCGCCGCTGAAAATCGAACGCGGCCTGAATAAATTGTGGAACAAAGGCGGCATTCAGTACGCGCCGCCCATCCGCTGACTCGGAGCCTGGACGGGGAGCCTGCAGCAGTCTGTTCCGCGGCGCTTTGGTCAAGGAGCTGCCGGCCCACGAGCCCGACGAGGGGTGCATGTCGAGTGAGCTTTCGGCGCCGCCGCGGCCCGCGCAGGTCGTGTTCTATAACGACCCCAAGGTCCGCAGCATCGCCTATCAGCTCGCCCTGTGCGCGGTGGTTGCCTTCCTGGTCTATGGCGCTGCTAGCAATGCGATTGAAAATCTGGCGCGCGCTAAGATCGCTTCCGGGTTTGGGTTCTGGAATAACACCGCTGGCTTCGACATCAGCCAGACCCTCATC
>DASWAK010000219.1:0-1664 GCA_036391175.1 Pseudolabrys sp. | reverse complement strand
CGTGGTTGGTTTGGATCGCCGGCGATGATCCGGCGCTGCTCGCCGGCCAGGATCCCGACAAGGTGGCGCGCGCCGAACGAGCACGTTGGCAGGCCTATCTGCCGGCGCTGCAACACATCTTCAACTTCGACATCAACTGGTCGATCGTCTCCTACGCCACACCGGCCTGGGCGAAGGCGATATTCCCGAACGACACCGAGGAAGTCGCCGTCAACAAATTGTGGGATGCGATCTTCGCCGCGTCGCGGGTCGACACACCGGACCCAATTGCCGCGTGGCAAGCGCACAACGATGCACTGGCTGCGCGCACCAATTTCCTCAACGACAAACGCTTTGCCGCACTGCATTTCCGCGGTCCGGGCACCGATCTGCGCGTCGGCCTGGCCGACGATCACGAATGGGGCGGTGGCGCTCTGACGGCGAAGAACGGCATCGTGTGCAACCCGAACATCCCGTCGGAGGAGGTGGCCACCGCGCCGCACAGGGATCGTGTCGAAGGCGTCGTGCGCAGCACCAAGCCGCTGTCCTACCAGGGCACGTTGATCGAAAACATCGCGGTGCGCTTCGCCGGCGGGCGCATCGTCGAAGCCAATGCCGACAAGGGCCAGGACGTGCTGCGCAAAGTACTGGAGATCGACGAAGGCGCGCGTCGTATCGGCGAGGTCGCGTTGGTGCCGGAATCTTCGCCGATCGCGCAGAGCGGGCTGCTCTTCTACAATACGTTGTATGATGAAAACGCCGCGAGCCACATCGCGCTCGGCCAGGCCTTCAGCAAGTATTTCGTCAACGGCACGTCGCTAACTCCGGCGGAGCTCGACGCCAGGGGTGCAAACCACAGCTTGGTTCATATCGATTGGATGATCGGCTCGCCGAACGTCGACATCGACGGCATCGCCGCCGACGGCACCGCCGCCCCGCTGATGCGCGCCGGCGAGTGGGTGTTCACAACCGTGTCTGAAGCGTTCTAGTTGCTTGATGGGCCGGATCTGCCCTTGATTCCTGCCATGGGCTACAGCATAGCGAATAGAGCGGGATTTTGCGTGTGAATTGGCGGTATTCGATTTGTCTGACGCGAAAAGCGTTCGATTTGCGGCGCATTTTTCTTCTGGCAAAGTAATGGCAAAGCTAAAAAATTCTGTTGTGATTATCTAGCGCTTAGACGTGCTACGAGAATTAGTAATCCTCGTGTCGCCTTGGTTCTACTCCCTGCATGATGTTCAGTTCCATCCCGCAGTTATGACGGTGTTCAGTTCAATCTCGTGGTAGCCCTGGACTCCTTAATGACGAATCTCTGTCGCGTTCCGCTGTAAATCACACTTTTCTTTAGCTCTATCGGCGTGATAAATATCGCTCGAAATGAGGTGCGCAATGAAGAAGGCTGCGGTGCCATCAATCCTTGTTGCAGTGGTGTTGCTTGCTGTTGGAGTGATCGCCGAAGCCCAGCAACCGGGAAGAATCCCGAGGATCGGTTATGTGTCGGGAACTGGCAGCCCCTCCGATCCTGGACCGTACGTCGAGTCATTGCGGCAGGGGCTGCGCGATCTTGGTTATATTGAGGGGAAAAACTTCGTGATTGAGTATCGCGGCGCTGGGGAAAACAGAGAGATTGTCCCACGCCTCGTGGCCGAGCTCGTGCAACTCAATGTCGATGTCCTCATCGTCCC
>DASWAK010000218.1:0-6884 GCA_036391175.1 Pseudolabrys sp. | reverse complement strand
TACGCCGACACCGGCGAAACACGGTTAGTGCGCTCGCGCGTATTAAAAGTTCTTTTTTTCATTGCCGCACGCTCATTGGCAGGTCGGAGGCCGTGTGGTCGACTACCGACCACGATCTCACGGTCAGGCGGCACCCAGCCGCCCACGCGAAATTAATTTTTTTTGCAAAAGCTGCAGGCATAGGGGCGGGATCAGCGCAGCCTGTGCAAGGTCACGATGCTGGGCGATGTACTGGCAATGTCACCCGTTTCCGCCGGCTTCCACTTGATGTCACTCGAACGGTATTGGGAACCTCAATATCAACCTCGAGGATCGAAACTTTATCGCCACGGTCCATCTGCACGCTAACGCGGTTGGGATCAATTTCGACGTGCCGGCCGACGACGGCCAGAATTTCTTCACGCAAGATAACGAGAAGATCAGAGGGGCCTCGCGTGGTGCGTTCATAAGCGAGCAGTATTTGCAGGCGGTCGCGCGCCACCGGGGCGGAGCCTCGCCGCTTGAACAGGCTGAATAGATTCATGCCGCTCTCCGCCCGAACAGTTTGCCAAGTAAACCCTGTTTGTCGCTCGGAATGGTCATTTCAATATCTTCGCCCATGAGTCGCCGGGCAGCATCGAGATAGGCACGGGCGGGCGCGCTACCTGGATTGTTAAGCGTTATAGGCGAGCCAAGATTCGAAGCGCGCAGCACCTCCTCGCTCTCCGGAACGATGCCCAGGAGCGGAGTGGCAAGAATCTCAAGCACGTCGTTGATACTAAGCATCTCGCCGCGCGCGGCGCGCCCCTGGTCGTAACGAGTAATGAGCAGATGCTTTTCGACGCGCTCGCCACGCTCAGCCCTGACTGTCTTGGCGTCGAGGAGCCCGATAATTCGATCGGAATCGCGCACCGATGACACTTCAGGGTTTGTAACAATGATGGCGGCATCGGCAAAGCGCATAGCGAGAGTAGCGCCGCGCTCGATGCCGGCGGGGCTATCGCAGATCACCCAGTCAAACATCTGCCGAAGTGCGGTTATCACGCGCAGTACGCCTTCTTCGGTCAATGCGTCCTTGTCTCGGGTCTGTGAGGCGGGCAGCAGTGCGAGCGTGTGGAGGCGTTTGTCGCGGATCAGGGCTTGCGGGAGCTTAGCGATACCCTGTGTCACGTTAATGAAATCATAAACCACCCGCCGTTCCGCGCCCATCACCAAGTCTAGGTTCCGCAAGCCTACGTCGAAATCGACGACGACGACGCTCTGTCCGGATTGCGCCAGCGCCGCTCCCAAGGCCGCGGTCGATGTGGTCTTCCCGACGCCGCCCTTCCCGGAAGTAATAACTACGACTTTAGCCATTGCATGCGCCTCCTGGGGTGATCGACATTCAGTCCAACGTAGTGATCCTCACCGCGTTACCTTCGAGCCATGCTTGGACCGGCCGGTCGCGCAGGCCCTTATCCATCAAGTCGGCGGTCAAGTAGTGACCATCGATTGCCAAAAGTTCGGCTTCGATCTTGCTGCAAAAGATGCGCGCGCGCGCATTGCCATGTGAGCCAGCCATGGCGCGTCCGCGCAATGTGCCATAGATGTGTATTGACCCACCTGCGACGAGTTCGGCGCCGGAGCCTACCGAACCAAGTACGGTTACGTCGCCATCGGGAAAGAAGATCGATTGCCCCGAGCGTATCGGCTTGTCGAGCAGGAGCGTGGCGGCCCCACGGCGCGCGTCGCGCACCGGCGATCCGGCTGCATTAGCATCTGTGCTCGCTCCCCGGCTGGAACGCAGTAATGGCGGCAAACTTGCGCCCGTCTGGGCTGGATCGACATTCTCGATGCCCATAACGCGGACGCCGCGCTGCTCTAATTCAGTCACCAGATGTTCGATCGCGGACTTGCTGAGCGTAACGGCGGATAGATCGAGGACGACTGGCGGCCCGACAAAAAAGCTTCCTGCGTCCTTAATCCTTTCATCGATGTCGGCGACCCACTCGATAATTGGCGGCTGAGGCGCAAGGACTACAGCCGTATACGATCGACAGATGAACCGCGTAGATTGCCGGGGAGGAACGAAGGACGTCACTGCCACTCTATGCTTTCCACGGTTGTTAGCGCCACAAATCCAGGCTTTGTCGGGTCGTTTCTGCGGCAGCGATTTGTGTGACGCCCTCAGCTACCGTTCATATTCATCCAGATGCCCGAGCAGAACAACATGATTCTCGCCTGGACCAAAAGAACTTTTGGGATATGCGCGGACTCTGTCGGCCCTGCGTAGGTTGCAGTAGCCATCCTTGCTCCATCTGATGTTTTTGTGAGCAGATTATGACTGGCGCTTAAGATTTCCACGGCGAATGAAGGAATCCAAAGGCCGCTGTCCGGAGCGCAAGTTTTGTCCTGTAAAATTGCCACAACAAAATCTTGATCGCAGTACCGGCGAGAATTTCTGCATTGCACGGCTACTAGGCGATATGATTTGAACCACGACCAGTCGGCGTTTTCGCTGGTATTTCTACACCATCGTTATGGATCAAATTTGCCGACATAGTTTTATATGCGCAGTGAAATTTTACGGAGGGAGCGCCGTATTTAAGCTCCAGTTCCGCAGCAACAATTGATCGCGATACAGATGGGTGAGTTGTCGCTCAAATGATCGAATCGATCATGTATTTTGGGATCGGCTTCCTGTTTGCAGCCGTCATTGGGCTGGTCGTCATCCCCCTCATCCACGCTCGCGCGGTGCGGCTGACCATTTCGGCATTTGGAAGATTCTATTCCACAGTCGACGGCGGAGATCCAAGCCGACAAGGATCTGTTGCGCGCGGAATTTGCAGTGTCGACACGGCGCCTCGAGACGAGCATCGAGCAGCTCAAGAACAAGACCGCCAGCCAACTTGCCGAACTCGGCAAAAAGGGCGACGTCATCAATAGGCTTAAGATCGAGCGCGATGCGCAGAACGTCGAGACCATCTTGCTCAAGGCCAAATTCGAGGCACTCAAGGAGCAACTTACCGCTGCCAGCAAGGAGGTGAAGTTGCGAGAAAACGAGCGCCATGAATCTGATTTCATATCTCTTGTGCCGAAGGACTGGCCGAGGGCCGAACTGGTAACAGCGCCAATGGCCCACGTTGTAAAAACGAGGTCACATCCCTTGTACTGCAGGGGCCGACAACTGAAGAAGCTCGGTCAGACGGGCTGGCGGATGCAGGACGCAGTTCATCCAATCAGCACAGGACGGCTCGGCAAGCATCTGGCATTTCGGCCGACTTACGGGTGGAGTCGTCGTTTCATGTGTCTCCGAACGATCAAATCGCGCACGGGAGGCCATTGAACGGCAGGCGAACAGTCCGCAGTCTTGCTCGTTTTTTCATTGCGGCTCTGGTTGGTGTCGGCGTCACGTATGTCTTGCGGTCGTACGGCGACGAAGGAAAGAAGATGATCAGGAGCTGGGCTCCGCCGCTAAGCCAGCCGTTATTCGTTTCGGTGACTAAATCTCCCCACGCACCAGCATCTGCGGCGGCCGTAACTTCTCCGGAGTTGGTGCAGCAGCTTGACGCGATGACACACGACGTCGCCGACATGCGGAATAGGGTAGAGCAATTCGCTGCCAAGCAAGAGCAGACAGGCCAGAATATCGAAACACTGCAGGCGGTTGAGCAGGACAAACAAAAGATGTCATCGCTTGCTCCGCAAACTCAGCCAAAACTCAGTCCGGTACCGGAGACTAGACCGACAACCATTCCAGGTTGGATGCTTCGTGAAGTTGTTAATGGCACGGCGGTCTTGCAGGGACCCAATGGCGTCTGGCGGGTGGCGCCCGGAGATACATTGCCGGGAGTAGGGAGAGTCGACTCTATTGTTCGCTGGGGCAACCGTTGGATAGTCGCGACCAGCAGGGGACTAATTTCGACGCCATAAGTCGTTGGACTCATGCGGTATATCCAACGAGGGACTCCGGATCCCGCTCTTACTCTATATCAGCGGCTGGGATGCGCTCTTTATGGAAGTTGCGGGCGTACATGGCATAAACCTCGCGGACGAGGATATGCGTTGCCACCTCATTTTCGGTGCGGCCAAGCTTACCGAGAGTCGCGAGGAGAACCAGATAATTGAATGTTTCGATTGGCAGCGTCAGGCTAAGTGCTCGCGCCTCTGAGCGGTTTTCTGGTCGTGCCATGGGAACTCAATTTCTTCCGTTACAACTGAATTATTATGGCATTATAACCCTTGCCGTGCGAGTCGAATCATGGAACGCTTGATTCGGCGAGGGATTTAGCTCACCGACCAAGCGGTCCCCGCGCGTTTAGGCAGAGTGATACCGGTTTCCCGGCAGCACAGCCCTTGAGGGATAGGGCACATTTCGAGATCGGCCGTCCTTCTGCCAAGCGCGCAGGCAATTGTGTCGATCAGAATGGCGGGCTCGCAGTCCGGCGGCGCGGATGCGGCTCGGTGCCCACGCTGCGCGTGCGCGGCGGCAGGTGCCGATTTGCGCGGTCAGCTTGGGCCAACATTTTCGATCTTGGTGCGCTGTTGCGACCTCGTCCTGTCGGCGGCCCAGTCCGGCCGCGTCAACCGGTCAAGAGGCCAACATGACCGCCATCGGAATCTCTAGCGAAAATTCGCATTTGACCTGGACTACGGAGCGCGTGGTTCTGCTCAAAAACTACGTCAACGCCGGCTTATCCTGCGCGCAGATCGCCCAAGAGATCGGTGTTTCCCGTAATGCCGTTATTGGCAAGATCAACCGTCTCGGCTTATCGCGCGGCAGGAGCGCAGTTACGTCGCGGCCACGCGAGGGCGCGTCGACTCGAGCCCCCCGCGTCCTCACACAGCGTAGGGCGCTTCAAGCACTGTTCGCATCGGAGCCCGTTGTCGAGGACGTGGTAAGCGCCGAGCCGTGCTCGCTGCTCGACCTCGGGCCGGGCAAGTGTCGCTGGCCGATCGGCGGCGTAGGCATCAACTTCACCTTCTGCGGCAACACCACGGCCGCCGGATCCTATTGCGCAGGCCATGCCCGCAAGGCGTACCGACTGTCGGGTCCAGCGCGCTCGGGACGCTTAGCCTCAGTGGTTACGGCGACTCACACATCAGTGCCAGCCGCCCATCCACCCGTAGCACCAGAGGGGATCGAACAATTTCGTCGCACATCGGCGCAAAATTAAAAGTCGTCCCTCGAAGAGAGCCGAACATGGGCCAAGGGTGCCTAGGTCACGTTGTCGGGCGGGCGAGACTTGCCGACTTTGCAACGACCATAAAGACGACTTTGTCGCATTCGCGCTGAACCCGGCGCTACTGCAGATCAATAGGCTGATAACGCCCGTTGGCGTCAAGCTGTGTACCCCACACCCTGTGCACGCCCTGATGCTCGGATCGGCCGAAGGTCACGAGTGTCCCAAGCCCGATGTCGTAGTCGTGAAGATTTTCGAGAGTTTGCACGAGCTTTTCGGTGTCGAGGTCAGGGCCATTGCGCTGCAATGCGGCGATCAACACATTGGCCATGACATAACCTTCGAGGGACACGTAATCGGGCGCCTCCCCAGGGAAGTATTTGGTGAGCGCAGCCTTGTAATTGAGGACCAACGACGAGGAGCCCTCGAGCGCAGGCACGACCTGCGTCACGATGACCCCGGTTGCAAATCTGGGGCCCAGGAGCATCAGCTCATTGGCCAATGCGGTACTGCCCACGAAAGAAACGCTGCTGTAAATCATGCCTGGGAAGAGGTCGCGCGTCTTCTCTATGAATTTAGCCGCGGCGCGATAGGCGGGCACCATGATCACCGCCTTTATCGGGGTGCGGCCCTTGGTGGCGTTATGCGCCTGGAGTTGTGCGACGGCGTCGTCCACATTGACGGTGTTACGCTGATAGTTGAGCCGCAGGATCGTACTATCGTCGGCCCCGAGCGAACGAAAAGCCTTGGCGACGCCAGCGAAGCCCGAGTCTCCGTATGCGTCCTGCTGCGCAAAGACCGCGATCTGCGTCGGCTTCAGGTGCTTTACTTTCACCAGATAATGCACCATGGCCTCGGTCTCTTCAGCGTAGCTGGCCCGGTAGTTGAAAACATATCGGTCGGGTGGATCGTTCCTGAGCAGGCCAGCGCCGGTGAATGCTCCGAAAAATAGCATCTTGCGCTGAAGGGCGTAGGGCACCGCGACCACCGCCGTAGGCGTTCCCACGTTGCCGACCACGCCAAAAACCTGGTCTTTCTCAAAGAGCTGCTTCATTGTTTCGGCAGCGCGAGCAGGCTCGTAACCATCGTCCGCCGCGATGAGCCGGAGCTGCCGGCCGTGCACGCCGCCTTTAGCGTTGACCTCGCGGAACGCCGCCTCGATGCCCCGCTGCATGTTCTGGCCGAGTTCCTTGGTCGCACCGCTGAATGGTGCGGAAATCCCAAACCGGATTTCAGTGTCGGTTACACCGCGAATGGGAGTCCTGACGCTGCCCTGTGGTTGCGCGGCCGGTGCGAGCGACGCTTGCTGCTGCGCGTTTGCAGGTGGCTGCGCAACAGGGACCGCCGCTGGAGCAGGAGAGGCGGGCGCTGGCTGCGCAACAGTGGCTGGCGCTACAGCAGCCGCTGCGACTTGAGTGTTTGGAGCGACTGGCGCATTCAACGGCGCGTTATTCGCCGTCGGCCGGTCAGATGAGTTAGAGGATTGCAATGTCTGCGAATCTGCATTGAGCAGCGCGGTTGCACCCTGCCATAGCGGCTTCGCGACCAGGCGCCATTGCCTAGTGACGAACGACCTTACGTCCCTGCGCCAACGGTTCCGTCGTCCACAGACGCACGTCAAAACTGGCGGACAACGCCCGAATTCGATTCATGGCGGCCGGAACCTCTCCGAGAGGAAGGGGCGCTGACGCTGATCGGCCGGATTACAGTGGTTGTCGCATTTGCGGCTGTCGTCGCATTGTT
>DASWAK010000217.1:0-3266 GCA_036391175.1 Pseudolabrys sp. | reverse complement strand
TTGATCGCCAGCAGCCAAGAAGCCTGCCATGCGAAGCAACGGCTTTCGCCAGTGCCGGCTTTGCACTAGGCTTGTTCCACTGGGGATGCCCTCGTGCTTAGGGTCGTTCGCAGCGGGGGGTTCCGTGTCGCGCATTGCTGTCATGACAATCTTGATGGTTGCACTCGGCGCACCAGGGATTGCGCAGCCGTGCAACCCGGCGATCGACGGTACTTATTGCGCATCACAACCCAATAGCCGGCTGGACAACTCACTCTCAGCCAATTCTCGCTCAAATCCGAGCATCGGTGGCGACTTTTTTTCGATCGTGCGGGAGAATGACCCAGCAACGCTCGGTGCTGTTACATTCCAGAGTAATGGCGCGCGATGCGTCGGGCTATTGCGCCGTAGCAGTTGCAATTAAGGACGTCAGTATGAGAACGGGGCTTAAAGCCACCATCGTCATCGCGGCTGTGATTTATCCCGGATGGGCCTCGAGTTCGGCCTTCGCGCAGGGCAGTCAGGATCGCATGATCGAGCAATATACCTGCAAGGATATTATGCGCGAGAGCGGTCCCAGCCGTGACGTCGCGATTGCATTCCTGCGCGGATTTTTGCTCGGCAAGACAGGAAGCACAAAGTTCAACATCGACCTTCTGCACAAGCAGAGCGATGAGTTCATTGAGCGCTGCCTGGCCAATCCAGATGAAAAAGCCATGGACGCAATGTTCAAAATCATTGGCTAGACGCAGAACGGGTCATTTGCGCACACGCTCATATGGATGAATTTTCACAAGAGAAAGGGCTATGACATGTTTCGGAATCGCTTACGGCTCGCGGCACTTACTTTTACTTTGGCGACGATGCTTTCGTTGCCGGCAGGGGCGCAGAATTGGACCCAGGTGGGTACCCTCTCCTGTAAAGTCGATCCGAACATCGGGTTCATCATCGTCGGTCATCAGCCGATGCAATGCGTCTACAATCAAGCCCCCGGTGCCGTACCCCAAATACCTCCTCAATCCTACGATGGTGCCCTCAATACGGTTGGCCTGAGCATCGGCGTCAGTGCCGGAAGTGTGTTGGGCTGGGCTGTGTTTGCGCCAACGACCGGCGTGCCTGCAGGCGCCCTCGCCGGCGAATATGTCGGCGTTTCCGGCGCTGCCGGCGTCGGCCTCGGTGCCGGCGCGAATGTGCTCCTTGGCGGCTCCAACCGCACGATCGCCCTTCAGCCGCTCTCGCTTCAGGGGTCGATCGCATTGAACGTGGTGGCAGGTGTGTCGTCGCTTAAGCTGCGCTGGCACTAAACATACGGCACGGAGCACGCCGACGCTTTCGGCAGCCGGTTACGCGCCGGCCCGCGGGTGACGGCTGCTAGATCGTCCCGGCTGTCCAGGCCACGATCTCGCCGGCCACTTTTGCAAAGGCCTCGTTGAGCGCCGCCACTGCGTCCGACGCCTCGGCGCTTTTGGCCGGACCGCTGGCCGTGAATACGCGCGCACCGACGATCGCGCCCTTTTCGTTGACGAGCCGTGCCGTGAGGTCAACGACCGCTTTTGGTGACGGCTCGAGAGCAATCTGGAAACTGCGGATCGCAAGCTCGAGCCGATATGCTGCGTTGAGTTGCTCGAGCGGCCGGCTCACGGCACCAAGTTGCCGAGCATTCTCGAAACTCTGCACGATCCTCGCCTGCACCAGTTTCGGTAAGTTGTCGGCCCATTGTGCATTGTTGATATTCGTGTAGGTGCCCTCGCTGTTGCGGATCAGGATCTTCTGCGAGTCGAACAAGATAATCGCATTCGGATCGGGCACGACCAGTTGCGCCTTGATGGGCTTGTCGATCTGTGGAAAAGCCGCCGCGGGCGCGAGATCATAAATGGCCGGACCCGGCTTCGGCGTGCCGGTGCCGGTCAGATTCTCCAATCCGCCGAGGAGCCCCTCCACGCGCTGCGAATTGCGGCCGAGCATCTCGGCGAAGGCCGCAATGCCCGTGATCGCGGTATTTAGCGGCTTCGCATTCTGGTCCAGGATGCCGTCGATATGACGTAACGTTTGCTGCGCCGAGTCGGTCAGGCTGCGGCCGACATCAGGACTTGCAACGATCAGCGGCAGTTGCCCGTACTGGGGCGTCAGTCGCGGCGCCTGTGGCGAGCCGCCTTTTAGTGCGACCGCCGCGGCGCCGGTGAGGCCCTGATATGTGATGTCGACTTCCGTGTCGGCGCGGACGGGCGTGCCCGGATCGAGGGATATCGTGGCGGTGACTCGCTTCGGGTTGTTCGGATCAAGCGCAATGGCCGCCACCGTGCCGACCCGGATGCCGTTGAAGAGGACGTTCGCCCCTGGAGTCAGCCCCGAGACTGGTTGCTCGAAGCGGACATTGTAGACTTCACGCTGTCCGAGACCGCCAACGTTCTTGATCCAGTAGACAAATCCGAAGGCGGCTACGAGACAAGCGAGCGCGAAAGAGCCGATCAGGGTATAACGAGCGCTGTTTTCCATAGAGCCAATCCAGTGGAATTCTCTAAAGCCGCGCGTGCCCCAGCAGCGTCGGTCAGTTCCGGCTTAGTGTGATCGACGCCTTCACGATCTGTCCGCCACCGTGCGAGTCAATGTCCACACTTTGCCGCCGGTTACGAGTGACCATTACAAGTACAGCGGAGAAGCCCCCACTTTCGATGTGGAGCTGCAAGCGGTTGCCGCTTGCATTGCCAACTGCCGTGCCGCCAGTGTTGCGCGAGCGCTCTGTCCAGCGGCCGCTGATCTGGTTTTGGTCGTCGGCCGTAAATTCGCCGGTAAGATCAAAATTATAACTGTCACTGGCACAACGAAGCTGCAGATCGATTTCGCGCTGGCTGCTGCCGCGCGGGCGATAATTGGCGTTGCAACGGATCCGCTCGGCAGCACCGTTCTCCGGCCGCAGCATTCCTGCACCTGACCAGCTACCGGGAAAGTCGGCAAAAGGGCCGGAATCCGCCAATGCAGACTGTAACGGGATGTAGAACGCCGAGACTAGAGCCATAAGACAGCCGCCGAGGATACCGGCAAGCGAAAGCCGAAATAGAGAGCCAGATGCGCGCTGCACGGGCATATTCCCCTTCAAGTTCCTATTGAATGACTATGCAACATAGTTGTCCGCCTTAACTGCCCACGGGGAGGTTCTGGTTCCCGCATACGATGGGCGCATGACATCCGATCGTCAGCTAGCGGGGCATAGGCACGGGCGTGCCGGCCTGGCGAATTTGCTGTTGGTCCAATTTCGTCTTGTATTCCTCGACGAGCCCTTCGAGGCG
>DASWAK010000216.1:0-15187 GCA_036391175.1 Pseudolabrys sp. | reverse complement strand
TGCAGAAATGCAGCAAACCCGGGACTGTATATTGCGCCGACGGCGCTAGCCCTGGCGAAGATGCGTTCGCAGGGATGGGACAGGGTATTTAAACTTTTCATCAAGTTCTCATCGACTTTATCCAAAAATCTCACGGCATTTCCAACAACAGCTTCAATCCTATCTGCTAGGTTTTAGTTCAAAGGCGGCGAATAATCCGCCGGGGACGCTACGGGTAGGGTCATGTTCTTTCTTCTGCGGATGGCGTTTTGGCTGGGCGTCGTATGTGTGCTGCTGCCAAGCGGCATGAAATCAACGTCGCCGGATGCGCAGATCGACGCTTCCGAAGCAGTGACGCTGGCAAGTGCTGCGGCCTCTGATGTGCGCGGATTCTGCGAGCGGCAGCCCGATGCCTGCGTAGCCGGAGGCAAGGTCGCCGTCGCGCTCGGCCACAAGGCCGAGGCCGGCGCGCGCACAATCTATGAGTTCATCAATAAGCTTCGTGAAAAGCCAGCGTCGAGCGAAAAGGCCGGGGCCGGCCAAGGCACTTTGACGCCGACGGACATGGCGCCGGTTTGGCATGCGCCAGTTCCGCTACCGCCACGTCGGGAAGCGCGCGAAGGCCGGCCGGCGGCCTAACATCGCGAATTGCAGGCATTTCCGCGGGCCGGCAGTCCGCATCATATTTTTGGCCATTGCCGCGGGCGGGGCCTATATATGATGCGTTATGATTGCTATTGACGATATCGTTCAGAATTTTGCACTGCTCGATGAGTGGGACGACCGCTATCGCTATGTCATCGAGCTTGGCCGCACATTGGCGCCATTGGCGGACAGTGCCCACATCGATGCCAACAAGGTCCAAGGCTGCGCTAGCCAGGTTTGGCTGCTCACGCATGTGAAGCCGAACGGATCTGCCGGGCCTGTACTTTCCTTCGAAGGCGACAGCGACGCGCATATCGTCCGCGGACTGATCGCGATCCTGTTAGCGCTTTACTCCGGCAAGAGCGCGAGAGAAATTCTGGCAATCGATGCGTTAGCGCTCTTTGACAGTATCGGCTTACGTGAAAATCTTACGCCGCAGCGTTCTAATGGTCTGCGCTCCATGGTGGAGCGTATCCGCAGCGAAGCCAAGGCCGCATTGGCCGCGGTGGCATAGTTAGACACTCGCCATACGCTGCATCATCGGCAAGCCGGATCCTTACATGGGCGCGTGCAGGACGGCACGCTGACAACGGCGCATCGGGAGTCGCCTATTTCGCCCGGCGCCGGCGTTGCTGTCCGAGCCCCATCAGCTTAGCCAGCTGCGACCGGGCGGCCGCATAGTTCGGCGCGACCATGGGGTAGTCTGTGGTCAGACCCCATTTCTCACGGTATTGCTCGGGGGTCATATTGTATTGCGTGCGCAGATGACGCTTGAGGGACTTGAATTTCTTTCCGTCCTCAAGACAGACAATGTATTCCGGCGTAATCGATTTTTTCACGGAGACTGCCGGTTTTAGCGGCTCAGCAGACCCCTCGGCGGATTTTCCAGACACCCTGCTCAGAGCAGCGTGCACCTGATTGATCAGGCCAGGGATTTCCCCCGCTGGGACCGTATTGTTGCTCACATAGGCGGAAACAATCTCGGCGGTCAGTTCAATGAAATTTCCATCGCTTGTAGTGTCGCCCATCGAGTTGCCCCGCTTTTGCTCGGCTGCCGAAGTGACGAACCGCAGACAAGACCCCGGAAAAATCCCAATTGATCCGCAATACGTCGGGTACCGAGATCAAATCCTATATTTGAAACTACTATCTGATTTCAGAGGCTGCAAGAAAAAGATCGCTGCCTGCGGCAGCATATATTGGTCAAAATGCGACTTGTGCCAAGATAAATTAAATGAAACCTCGCGCAGAACACTTTTGTTTGCATACCAACACTATGAGTTCTTTGCGAGGTGGCTCCGCAATTCATTGATCGAGGCGAAACGTATCGTACCTTGTGGCAATTCCGCCTCAATGGAGCCATCAACATAAAGCGTGTAGCCCATGCCGTCGACGACACCGGATTTGAGGATGGCTGCCGTGCGTGGTTTTTGCGCCTCCGGCTCGGCGCGTTTGGCCGAAGCTGCAAGACCTTCGCGCGATGGTGCATCTGGCCTCGCTTCCGGCTTTGACTCACCAGCGACGGGGCCCTTGGAAGGCTTTGCCTCGGCCGGCCACATGGCGTCGAAGTTGGCGCCGTGAATCGGTCGTGCTTGTGGGGAGCCGGCAAGAGGCGCAGGGGGCTCCAGTGATCGCCAGCCAGGCTTTGCCTCGCGAGTTTTGTCCGCCACGCCCGAGGCCGGCGCCTCAGACGGACGCGCAAATCCCGGGAGGTCAGAACCCGCCGGCGCAGTTGCAGCCCGGGGATAATGCGGCGACAGTGAAATCTCGTCCTCGACCGTTTCAGATGACTCATCTGGATTGGGCAATGTGGGTGCGAAGGAGTCTCCGGCCGGTATGGCGGCGGGCGCCGCATCCAGATCGCCCGTGTGAGCCTCAGACCGCAACCGGGGCGGAAACGGTATACGGCCTTGGGGTGGGATCGGGCGCGATGCACTGGAATCTTCAAAGCCTTCTATTGGCTGCCCAAGCCGGGCCGATGACTGGACAGTCAGCGCCTCTGCGACCCGCCGCATCTGCCCAGCGACCACGCCGAGCCCTATAATGATGAGGCCGCCTATACCTGCGGTCGTGCCAGCGCCAATAAGGGTATTTCCGAAGCTGAATTCATTGATCGGAACACCAAATCCGATCATCACAAGGCCTGCAAAAAGCGCAAACACACCGATGCCATACAACAAAGCCGGCATACTCTTTCGTTCCTCTCCCCGTAACTTTAGCCGCAATTGGCCGGCTAAATTCTTCTAACAACGCCAAATTCTCGCCTTTTCGAACGCCCGCGGCAACTGTTTAGTTGGAACAGCTCAAAGCTTGTCTGCTGGGCCAGCCAATCTTCTCGGCCGTTGCCCCCGACCGCGCTACCGCCTAATTACTTGAGTAAGGAACTCGCCCGGCATGGCCCGGGTTTCATCTGACGGCCGGATAATTCCGCATTCATAGTTTGTGGAGGACATAATGTCGTTCAAGCTGCCCGACCTACCTTATGCCCATGACGCACTCGCACCGTATATGTCGCGCGAGACGCTCGAGTATCATCACGACAAGCACCACAAGGCCTACGTCGACAACGGCAACAAACTATTGGAAGGCAGCGGGCTGGAAAACAAATCGCTCGAGGACGTGGTGAAGGGGTCTTTCGGCAAGAACGCCGGTCTCTTCAACAATGCCGGCCAGCATTACAATCACATGCATTTCTGGAAGTGGATGAAGCCGAATGGCGGTGGCGACAAAATTCCAGGCAAGGTGAAGGCAAAGATCGATAGCGATCTCGGCGGTGTCGCCAAGATGAAAGAGGATTTCACGCAGGCCGGTGTCACTCAGTTCGGTTCCGGCTGGGCGTGGCTTGCGATCAAAGACGGCAAATTGATCGTCACCAAGACACCGAATGGCGAGAATCCTCTTGTTCACGGCGCAACGCCGATCCTCGGCTGCGATGTGTGGGAGCACTCTTACTACATCGACTATCGCAATCGCCGGCCTGACTACCTCAAAGCGTTTCTGGATCATCTGGTGAATTGGGAATACGTCGAAGAGTTATTCGGCGCCGCGAGCAAATAGACATCTCCACCACCTCGACCTTATCCGTTCGCCTCTCCGGCACCAGGTCGGCAGTGATCACTGCCGACCTTCTTGCCATTGTCGTCCTTGCGATCGTAGCAGCGATCGCGGCGATAACGTTCCGCGACTACGGTCTCGGCTGGGACGACTACACCCATTCGCAATATGGCGACCTGCTGCTCGCCCTCTACGGCTCGGGCTTTGCCGACCAACGTGCACTTTCCTTCGTCAATCTTTACAAATACGGCGGCGGCTTCGACATGGCAGCTGCGCTCGTTGCCAAGGTGCTTCCATTCGACCTGTTCGAAACCAGGCGGTTGGTCGGGGCGGGTATCGGCATCGTCGGCCTAATTGCAACGTGGCGTATCGGCCGCCGCCTGGGTGGTCCGTCGGCTGGCCTGGTCGCGCTCATATTGCTCGCAACCTGTCCGCTTTACTATGGCCACATGTTCATGAACGCCAAGGACGCGCCTTTCGCTACCGCGATGGCGGTGCTCTTGCTCGGCATGGTGCGCGCTTTTGACGAATATCCGCAGCCAAGTGCACGGACCGTCGCGCTTGCAGGCATCGGCCTCGGACTTGCCTTTGGCTCCCGCATCCTCGCCGGCGTCGCTGCGCCCTATGCGTTTGCCGCCTTACTGCTCATCGTGATCGGCGAAGTTCGGGGTGTTGGCTTTCGCCAGAGCGTAACACACGCCGGGGAGTTTATCTGGCGGCTGCTGCCGGCACTGGCCCTCGGTTACCTGATCATGGGGCTGCTGTGGCCCTGGTCGATCGTTGCGCCGCTCAATCCAATGCGGGCGGCAGAATATTTCGACACTTTCTTCGAAAAACCGTGGCGGGAAATGTTTGCCGGCAAGCTATACGCGGTGACCGCCATGCCGGCGAGTTACCTGCCACATCTTTTCGCGCTCAAGCTGCCGGAAATCATGGTGGTGCTCGGACTAGCCGGTATTGCTGGCGCACTGATTGGGGCCACACGGCGCGACTTGCCGCTCAACCGACGCGCAAACCATGTCCTGGTCGCATTCGCCGCTGTCCTCCCCGTATTGTTGGCGATGGTCGCACATCCCGCCTTCTACAATGGCTTGCGCCATTTTATTTTCTTGGTCCCGCCTTTCGCGGTACTCGGCGGCCTCGCAGGCGCATGGCTTTTCGAGAGAGCGCGCCCGGTGGGAAAAGTGGTGAGTGCCGCGCTCATCGCTGTCTTCATTGGCGGACTGGCGCTACCTGTAAGCGACATGGTGCGTCTGCACCCCTATCAGTACACGACATTCAACTGGGCATCCGGCGGCGTGCGCATGGCGCACGACAACTACATGCTTGATTACTGGGGGTTGGCATTCAAACAGGCTGGCGAGGCCTTGCGTGCTAAGCTCGATACCATGCATCTGAAACCGCCTGCCGGCCGACGCTGGACTGTCGAGATCTGCGGCCCGCAGCGGCCGGCAGAAGTGGCGCTCGGGCCCAAATTCGAGACCACCTGGGACCGCAAGCGTGCCGACTTCGCGATGATGCTCGGCACGTACTATTGCCGCGACTTAACTGCACCGGTGTTGGTCGAAATCAACCGCGAGGGCGTTGACTATGCCCGCGTCTACGACATACGCGGGCGCCTAGTGCCGAACTTGCTCAGGGAGCCTCCACCCTAAGCGGCCATCAGCGCTCCTCCTCGCGCAGCACGTCAGCGGCAATTCGGTGCGCTTCGTTGGCTGCCGGGATGCCGCAATACAGGGTCAAAAGTAGCAGCACTTCCTGAATTTGCTCGGCTGTGCAGCCGTTTTTTAGCGCGCCCTTGAGATGCACACGTAATTCGTTCGGATGTCCGGCCGCCGCCATCATCGCCACCATCGCGAGAGACTTTACCGCCGGCGGTAGCGCCGAGCGCTGCCACACATCGCCATAGGCGTAGGCGTTGATGATGCGCTGTAACGGCTTGCCGAAATCGCCGAACGCATTCATACGCTTGTCCACCGTTTCGCGGCCGAACATATCGACGCGCAGCTTCAGCCCGCGCTCGTAGAGCTCCTTGTCATCCATGGCTCGTTTCCTCCTGTGACCCTCGCCCGATTGCCGTTGGCGTGCAGGCTTGTCTAGTATGCGCCGCCTATGAAGTTTCGTCCCGCCAGCCCGCTCGAATGTCCATGATCGATGCCGCCGTGATCGGCCTCGGCCGATGGGGAAAAAATATCGTCGAGGCAGTGCAAGGTAAAAGCAAGCGCTTGCACTTCATCCGCGGGGTCAGCAAGGAGCCCGAACTGGTCCGCGATTTTGCGGCTGCTAAAGGTTTTGAATTGTCGACCGAGCTCGAAGAGGCGATGGCCGACCCGCGTGTTCAAGCAGTTTTCCTTGCAACACCGCATTCCCTGCATGTGCAGCAGATCTCCGCGGTGGCTGCAGCCCGCAAGCCGGTCTGGTGCGAGAAGCCGCTGGCTCTGACACGCGTGGAAGCCGAGCGTGCCATCGCCGCCACGCAAAAAGCTGGCGTGCCATTTGCGCTCGGCAACAACAAACGTTGCTTTCCGTGCATGCGCGAGCTCGAGCGCGTGGTCGCCGACGGCACACTCGGTGAAATCCTGCACATCGAAGGCAACTTCAGCAACGAACATTCGACGCGGGTGAAAGGCGGCTGGCGTGATGACCCGCGCGAGTCGCCGGGCGGCGGCATGACTGGTGCGGGCCTGCATGTGCTCGACGCCTTCGTGAATCTGGCCGGGCCGATCACCAAGGTGGATGCGCGCGTCTATTCGCAAAAGCCGCCGCCCGATCCGCGCGATGCGGCGGCAGCTATGGTGCAGTTCGAAAGCGGCGCGACCGGCTTGCTCGCGACCGTGCGGGCGGCGCCAATGTTCTGGCGGATACATGTGTTCGGCACAAAAGGTTCCGCCGAAGCGCGCGAGGAAACTTCGCTTACCGTCGCGCTGATGGGCAGACAACCCGAAACAAAAATTTATTCGCCAACGGATTCGCTCGGCGTTCTGCTGGAAGCCTTCGCTGAGACCATCGAAACCGGTAAGCCGTTTCCCGTTTCCAGCGCAGATATGCTGGATGTGGTTGGCGCATTCGAGGCGATCATCCAGTCAATCGGTGAAGGCAAACCAGTTATGGTAACACGTCCCTAGTCACTATTGTCGTGGAATCCCGGCAGCTTCGGGCACGGCGTTCCAATGCTTGTATTCGGCGGCATATCGTTTTCTTCACTGTCTTTCTCTCCAGTTCCCACGGCGGCGGACTTCCCTGATGACGGCACTGTTATCGAGATCGGATTCGCCAGCGCGCACGCATGCTTCGAGCATGTCGGCATGCACTTCGAGCATGGGAAGTTTTTGCCTAGCAGTGGCAGCCTGATCGAGCATCAGGCGTACATCCTTCAACGTCTGCTTGACGCGACCTTCCGGCGAAAAATCGCCGTGCACCATTTTTGGGCCTTTGGTTTCCATCACCTGCGAGTACGAAGCAGAACCACGCGCAACGTCAAGAAAGGTTGTGGGGTCGAGACCAATCCGTTCGGCGAACACGAGGCCTTCGGCCAGTGCCAGCCGGTTGAGGCCGAGGATGAGGTTGACCGCGAGCTTGGCGCGGCCGCCATCGCCGATCCTGCCAACGTGAAAGCGGCGCGCGAACAACGCGTCCAGCACATCTTGCACTTGCTCAGCGATGGCGATGTCGCCGCCGATCAATGCGACCCCGTCGCCGCGGCGCACCTGATCGCTAGTGCCTGAGACCGGCATGTCTAGATAGCGGATCCCGCGTGGAATCAGGCGGTCGGCGAGCGCTGCAATGCGGTCTGGGTCGCAAGTGCTCATGCACAATACAATTTTGTTGGAGCCATCGCCGAGCGCCGGCAACATGTGATTCTCAAGCACATCCTCCACCTGCTCGGTATTAAACACAGCGACGATTATGCAGCGCGCGGAATTGGCTAATTCGGCGATCGACGACGTCGGGCAGCCGCCAATTTCAGCAAGCCGTGTACGTCGTGCAGGATCGATATCGAAACCGGTGACAGGAATTTTACTGTCAATCAGGCGTTGGGCGTAAACTTCGCCCATCAGCCCAAGACCGATGATGGCAACAGGGGCGCTCATTGACCGCCGCTAAGCCGGCTACGCATGGGCAAACTCCCAATAAAGCTCGCGTGCCTTGCGATAAAGCGGGCCGGGCTGTAATGGGCACTCGTCGATGCGGTTGACCGGCATTACTTTCGAGTAGTTGCCCGAGGAGAAGATTTCGTCGGCATTCTGCACGTCGCTATAATTCAGTGTAGTCTCGACAACGCTCACGCCGGCATCGCGTAGAAGTTTGATCACACGCTGGCGAGTGATGCCGTTGAGAAACGTACCATTTGGCGCCGGCGTAAACACGACACCGCCCTTGCCAATGAAAATATTGGCGGTTGCAAGCTCCGCCACGTTGCCGAGCAAGTCGAGCACAACGCAATTGCCAAAGCCGCGCGCATTCGCCTCAATCAGTGCGCGCGCGTTATTGGGGTAGAGGCAGCCGGCCTTGGCGTTGACTGGCATACATTCAAGGCTCGGCTTGCGGTAAGGCGATAGGGTAACCGAGAACCCTTCCGGCTTGCGCATGGGTGCTTCGTAGACGCTCAGAGACCATTTGGTGGACTCAGGATCGGGCGCGACAAGCAGCGTACCGCTGCGCTCGGCCCAATACATCGGGCGGATATAAAGCGCAGCGTCCTTATCGAAACGCTTGATGCCGTCGCGCGTAAGCCCCATCCAAGTCTCTTCCGATACCATCGGCTTGAGATGCATGGTTTCGGCCGAAGCGTTCACCCGCGCGCAATGCAGATCGAGGTCAGGCGATACGCCTTCAAAGGTGCGGGCGCCGTCGAACACCGAAGAGCACAGCCACGCGGCATGATCCCGCACACCCATGATTGGGACGTTGCCTTCGTGCCAGTCCCCCTCATAAAACGTCCAGGTCTTCGACCAATTTTGTCCCAGAGCCATTCATCTATTCCCCATTACGGTGGCCGCACGTCGCCTTTGTATTGGCCACCAGCCTTTGCAACCATAGCGTATGAACCGTAAAAGTGGACGCCGGTTTTCGCCAAAAATTATGCGCGAAACAAAGGTCTGTCCCGGAGGATACCATGACATCAATCTTCGTCTTCGATGCCTATGGCACGCTTTTCGACGTGCATGCAGCTATCGCGCGTCACCGCGCCCAGGCGGGTCCTGATGCCGACCGTGTCTCAGCGATCTGGCGGACCAAGCAGCTCGAATATAGTTGGACTTTGACGCTCGCCGGCCATTACACGGATTTCTGGCTGCTCACGGAGCGCGCACTCGACTATGCACTGGCTTTGGCACCCAGCGTGGACAAATCGCTTAAGCGAGTGCTGCTGGACTCCTACTTCAAGCTCGATGCTTTTCCCGATGCGCGGGCGGCCCTTAAGACGCTGAAAGCGAAGGGCCACAAAACCGGCATTTTGTCGAACGGCTCGCCCGCCATGCTCAAGGCTGCCGTCGACGCCGCCGCCATTGGCGCCGATCTCGACGCGGTTCTTTCAGTGGACACATTGAAAATGTTCAAACCACGCCCTGAGGTCTACGGGCTCGTCACCGATCACTTCAAGTGCGGGCCCGCCGACGTTTCCTTCGTCTCGTCGAACCGCTGGGATGTGATGGCTGGCGTTTCCGTCGGCTTCCGCGGCATTTGGGTTAACCGCGCCAACATGCCGGATGAATATCGGGAATTCCCGCCAGCGCGCACGCTCAGCGATCTCGGCGCGCTGATGCAGGAGGCCTAGCACTTTCGTCGCATTTTCAGACTGGCGCGATCGTGTTCCGCGACCTATATGCGGCTGCGCCCCTCCTCAACCGCCGCTCCCATGCAATCAATTATTTCCGTTAAAGGCCTGTCGAAGAGCTACGCCTCCGGTTTTCGGGCTCTTGATGGAATCAATCTCGATATCCGCCGCGGCGAAATCTTCGCCCTGCTTGGACCCAACGGCGCCGGCAAGACTACGCTCATTGGTATCATCTGCGGCATATTGGTGCCGAGCCAAGGTAAGGTCACAGTTGATGGCCACGATATCCTTACCAATTACCGCGCCGCCCGTTCGTTGATCGGGCTTGTGCCACAGGAATTGCACACGGACGCCTTCGAGAGCGTGTGGGCGACCGTTTCTTTCAGCCGTGGCCTGTTCAACAAGCCGAGGAACCCCGCCTACATCGAGAAAGTACTGCGCGCGCTGTCCCTGTGGGACAAGAAAGACAACAAGATCATGACGCTGTCGGGCGGCATGAAGCGCCGCCTGCTGATTGCCAAGGCACTATCGCACGAACCGCAAATTCTCTTTTTGGACGAACCGACCGCCGGCGTTGACGTCGAACTTCGAAAGGACATGTGGCAGGTCGTGCGCGACCTGCGCGATTCAGGTGTCACCATAATCCTCACGACGCATTACATCGAGGAAGCGGAGGATATGGCTGACCGCATCGGCGTTATCAACAAAGGTGAGATCATCCTCGTTGAGGACAAGGCCGAGTTGATGCGCAAGCTCGGAAAGAAACAGCTGACGTTGCAGCTTCATCAGAAACTCACCACGATTCCGCCAGAGCTCTCTGCCTTCAAGCTCTCACTTGGCGAAGACGGGGGCACCCTCACTTATGACTACGACACCAAGGCCGAGCGCACAGGCGTGACGACGCTTCTTGGTGAGCTGTCGCGCGTAGGCTTGCAGATCCGCGATCTGCAAACGACACAAAGTTCGCTGGAAGATATTTTCGTCGGATTGGTGAGCGACAGACGATGAACCTGAGAGCCGTCAACGCGATCTATACCTTCGAGATGGCGCGCACTGGTCGCACCATCTGGCAGAGCATTGTCTCACCGGTGCTCTCGACCTCGCTCTATTTTGTCGTGTTCGGTGCGGCCATCGGCTCGCGCATTACCGAGATTGAGGGCGTTTCCTATGGCGCCTTTATTGTGCCTGGGCTGATCATGCTGACGCTGCTGACGCAGAGCACAATGAACGCTTCCTTCGGTATTTATTTTCCGCGCTTCACAGGCACGATCTACGAAATCCTGTCGGCGCCTGTGTCACCATTCGAGATAGTCATCGGCTACGTGGGCGCAGCTGCGACAAAGTCGATCATTCTCGGCATGATTATTCTGGCGACGTCCTGGCTATTCGTTCCATTGCACATCGCGCATCCGTTCTGGATGGTGACATTTCTGGTCCTGACGGCGGCGACCTTCAGCCTGCTCGGCTTCATCATCGGAATTTGGGCAGAGGGTTTCGAAAAACTCCAAATCGTGCCGCTGCTGATCATCACACCGCTGACATTCCTCGGCGGGACATTCTATTCGACCAGTGTGCTGCCGCCACTCTGGCAGAAGGTCGCGCTTTTCAATCCGGTAGTGTACTTGATCAGCGGATTCCGTTGGAGCTTTTTTGAGATTGCCGATGTAAGTCCCAGCGTCAGTGTTGGCATGACACTGCTTTTCCTTATCATCTGTCTTGCTACGGTCTGGTGGATGTTCAAAACTGGATACAAGCTCAAGAAATAGATCCGTGTGACCGGGGTTCTCAGCTTGGGCATCTGGTGCCGGACAAATAAAGGAGAACTGCTTATGTCACAAATCGCCAAGACTATCGCCGGACTTGCAATCGCTGCGGTGCTCTCATCACCGGCCACTTCTCAAGGTGTCGTCACACAGAAAAGTATCTCCTTGCCGATGGCGCAGACAATAGCCAATGCCGTGATTGCCAAGTGTCAGAGCATGGGATTCAAGATTTCGGTTTCGGTGCTCGACCGCGGCGGCCTGGCGCTGGTGATGCTGCGCGATGAGGGCGCCAGCCTCCACACAGTCGAAAGCAGCGATCGCAAAGCTTACACGGCGCGGACTTTTCGCCAGCCATCGGCCGCAATTGTCAAACGCATCCAGGATGAGCCTGCCGTTGCCGGCTTCAAGGAATATACGCGCGTCATTGCGCTTCCGGGCGGCCTACCGATCAAGATCGGCGACGACGTGATCGGCGCGGTCGGCGTGTCGGGTTCGCCCGGCAAGGATGACGAGTGCGCACAGGCCGGCATCGACAAAGTCGCCGACCAGCTGAAATAGGCTCGGCTAGCTGACTGACAACGCGTTGAGGATGCGGGCCCAGCTCCTGATGCCCTTGTGGTAACACTTTAAGTCGAACTTCTCGTTCGGCGAATGCACCCGATCGTCGTCCAGCGCGAAGCCGACGAGTAAGGAGTCCATGCCGAGCACGTTCTTGAAATCGGCCACGATCGGAATCGAACCCCCAGCCCCGACGGCCACGGCCTTATGTCCCCATTCTTCGGCGAGCACAGCTCGCGCTTTACTGAGCGCAGGATTGTCAAACGAAAGCTGGATCGGCGGCGCCAGCCCAAAGTTGCCGAACTCGACCCTGCAGTCGGCAGGCAGCTGCGCCCGCACAAAGGCGCGGAAAGCGTCCCGGATCTTCTCGGGGTCTTGCTCGCCTACGAGCCGGAAGGAAACCTTCGCGCTGGCCTCGCCGGGAATGACGGTCTTGGCGCCCTCACCGGTATAGCCGCCGATGATGCCGTTGATCTCGGCGGTCGGGCGCGTGGTGATCATTTCGATCAGCATACGGTCCTGTTCGCCGGATGGCTTTTTCAAGCCGATGGGTCCAAGAAACTTCTCAGCCGTCAGGTCGAGACCTCTCAAATCGGCCTTGATATCCGCAGGCAGGTCCTTCACGCCATCGTAGAAGCCCGGGATGGTGACGCGCCCCTTGTCGTCCCAAATCTCTCCCAAAATTTGTGACAGTAACCGCAGCGGGTTCTGCGCCGCACCACCGAACACGCCGGAATGCAGATCCCTGTCGGCACAAGTGATCTTCACGTCCTCATAAACTAGTCCCCGCAGCGAGGTGGTCACGGCCGGTGTCTTCTGGTCCCACATGGCGGTATCGCAAACGAGCGCCAGGTCCAGCTTGAACTCAGGGGCATTGTCACGGACGAAGCGGAACAGATTCTTGGAACCGCATTCTTCCTCTCCTTCGATCATCATAGTCACCGGCAGCGGTAGCTTGCCGGTGACGACCCTGAATGCGCGGCAAGCCTCGATGAAGGTCATCGCTTGGCCCTTATCGTCACAGGCCCCGCGCCCGACGATTATCTTGCGGCCATCCGGCAACGTCTCGATGCGCGGTTCGAACGGTGGCGTCTTCCATAGATTCAAAGGGTCGACTGGCTGTACGTCATAGTGGCCGTAGAATAGTACGCGCGGCCCTACCGTGCCGTTCGACTTGCCGACTACCACCGGGTGGCCGGCGGTGGGGCGGACAGTAGCCTCGAAGCCGATCGATTTGAGATCTGCGGCGACATGCTCGGCAGCGCCCCGGCACTGATCTTTGAACGCCGGATCTGTCGAAATCGAAGCGATCCGCAACAGGGCGAACAATCGTTCTACACTTTGGTCGATATCATGATCGATGCGGCTCAGAACCGCGTCGAGGGTCTTCATGAGGAACTCCTTTACGGGCAGGAGGCTGAAGCTAACAATGCTGACCCAAGCTGAAAAGAAGCATCAATGCAGGGTCGGCTTGTCAAAGCCCGCCTGTTTTGACAGGGCGACGAGAGCGCCGCGGCGCTGGGCGTGGCAGCCAACAGCGCTCGACGAGGGCAGCGCGGCTGTCTCAGTAACGATCCCGCCATGCATGCTTTACCCCCGCATCGGTGCCGCATGCCTCGCTTTCCGCCGCTGGCACGCAATCAGGAACTGGGCCATCAACTACCACCAGGCAAGCATCGGCAGCCCCCGCCTGACATAAACGTCTTGCCTCCTCGAGACCGGTCACCTTTGTCACCTCCATGCGCCGGAGACGGGCCGCCAAAATATGACGGTGATCGCTTTCAGCGACGACAACGATACGCGAGCCTCTAATCGACTCCATCGACGCAACTCTCTGCAACTCACACAACCTGGCTTTCCGACAAGCCCGCACGGTGAACGTTAATCCGGACCAGTCCGTATATCCTTCTTCTTGCAGGATTTTTTAAGCAAACACGGCTTGATGAAGCTACCAACTGGCAAATCTACTAATGGTAAAAATATTGGTCAGGTGAACAAGCGAATTGCCGCATTGCCCACAGTTCGCCGGTACGCCTCGCAGCGGTCCCACCAACTCCAGATATCGCCGCATCGCGGGAACCCATACGGACCCATTGCAGAGCTCGCTGGTGTCATGCAGTGCGATTCATTTCGCTTGACAAGGGTGCGGCGACAGCCGCAACGCGACGTCGATCAAACACGAATGAGACTGCGGCACGCTTGTCAGCGACGAAAACCGCGTTCAATATGATTGCAATTCCGCCACAAGTGCGGGGCGTGAGGCGATTATGGATGAGCTGATCGGACGTCTCGTTGCCAATGTCGGCGTCGAACGAAGTGTCGCTGAAAAGGCGGTTGTCATTATCCTCGATTTCCTCCGCAAGGAGGGACCTGCCGGTAAGGTGGGGGACTTGATCGATCGCCTTCCCGGGGCGGAAGCCTTGCTAGCGAGCCAATCCGAAGCCGGCGGCGGCGTGTTTTCCATGGGTGGCATCATGGGCGCCGGGACCAAAATGATGGCGGCAGGATTGAGCATGGGCCAAGTGCAGGGCGTTACCCGCGAAATCATCGCCTATGCCCGCGAAAAAATCGGCGACGATGCGGTCGGAGAAATCGTTGGCGCGATTCCAGGGTTAAGTCAGTTCGTTTGAACCGTTTGACGACGAAGATAAACATAAGAAAAGGCAGAGGAGACGCGGATGTCCTATCCCATCACCGACATCGACGGGATCGACGGGGATGTTGCCGTAGCTCTCAAGTCGGTGGGAATTAGGTCGACCGACCGTCTGCTCGAGGCCGCTCGCACAGTAAAGGGACGCAAGGCCCTTGCCGAGAAAACTGGGTTCGACGAGAAGCAGCTATTGTTCTGGGCCAACGTCGCCGATCGCATGCGCATCAAGGGCGTCCGCAAGGAATATGCGGAACTGCTGCAGGCTGCCGGCGTCGATACCGTGAAAGAGCTCAAGTATCGAAATCCGTTCAATCTCGCCAAGGCGATGGCCGATGCTAACAAGAAGCGCAAGCTGGTTCGTCTGCTGCCATCGGAAAAGGTGGTCAAACGCTGGATCGAGAACGCCAGACTTTTGCCCCTGAAGATCAGCTATTGAGAAACAGGCCGCCATCCTTCGCGGCTCGGCGCTTCGCGCCGCACCTCAGGATAACGGGGCGCGGCCGGCTTGACAGCTCAGCGTCGACCAAGCAAAGCGACCGGCATGGAAAGCGTTCGTACCCTTGAGAAATCCATCGGGACCGAGCCAAAATCCGCTTTCAACGCACTTTCGGCGCTATTTTCGCTCGGGCGCCCGCTGGTCATGGGCATCCTCAACGTAACCCCGGATTCCTTCTCGGATGGTGGCCAGTTCCTCGACGCTGGTGCAGCCATTGCTCACGCCACCAAAATGGCCCAGCAGGGTGCGGATATCCTGGACATCGG
>DASWAK010000215.1:0-9619 GCA_036391175.1 Pseudolabrys sp. | reverse complement strand
CCTGAGCAGCTTCACGCGCTGACCTGGTCGATCTCGGCAATGATCGCATCTGCTACGGCTTTGGGATCGCGCGCTTCCACAATCGGACGGCCAACCACAAGATAGTCGGCGCCGGCGTCGATCGCACGCGCAGGGGACATGCTGCGCTTTTGGTCGCCTTGCGCGCTACCCGCCGGCCGGATTCCGGGCGTCACCAGCACCATTCCCGGACCTGCGATGTCGCGCAGGGTCGCCGCCTCTTCCGCGGAACAGACAAGCCCATCTACGCCGGTGTCGCGCGCCTGCGCCGCGCGCGCGGCGGCGAGCTCTTTGACGTTCATTTCGTAGCCTGCGGCGGCAAGATCGGCGTCGTCATAAGAGGTGAGCACAGTGACCGCGAGAATACGCAGCTTCGATCCGCGTTTGCCCTCCACAGCTGCCTTCATAGTTTGCGGGTATGCATGCACGGTGAGGAAGGTCGCGCCCAACTGCGCAACGCTCTCGACGCCCTTAGCGACCGTGTTGCCGATGTCGTGCAGCTTGAGATCGAGAAAGACCTGCTTGCCGGTCGCGATCAACCCGGCCGCGAACGGCAGGCCACCAGCGAAGACGAGCTGATAGCCGATCTTGTAAAACCATACCGATTCGCCGAGCCGCGCCACCATGGCCTCGGCCGCTGCCACTGACGGCACGTCGAGAGCCACGATCAGCCGTTCGCGCGCGGACAATGCCACGTCATCCTCCTCGTACCATCAGCTGCGACATTTCCACCAACCGTTCGAGCTGCGCGCGAAACAGGTTGGCCATGCCGGTATCGGCAATATTATCCATTTCGTCAAAAGCGCTGTCCGCACGCTGGATCGCTACCTGTTCGGGTATCACCAGTGCCCCGCAGCCAAGTTCGAGAATCTGGCGCAATGCCATCAGCGCGCGCAGGCCACCGGCCCGTCCAGGCGAGGCCGAAGCGATTGCGAACACGCGCCCCTTGAAGGCGGCGTAGGTCGGATCCCCGCGCTCGCGCACACGCGATACCCAATCGATAGCATTCTTGAGAATAGGCGTTACCGATGCGCTGTATTCGGGGCTGGCAATGAAAACCCCGTGATGCGCCATGATCATCTGTTTGAGCTTAAGTGCATGGGCGGGCTGGCCGGTGCGCACATCGAGATCGGCCTCATAGATCGGCAGCGGGTAGTCGGCGAGTGAAATGTGAGTAACGTCGACGTCGAGCAGCGTCAGTTCTTTCGCCGCCAATGCTGCCAGCTTGACGTTATACGAACCGGTGCGCGTCGATCCGGGCAGAACGAGAATTTTGGGGATCGGCATCAACCATTCCGCTTTCGCGGGCGATGACACCACGCCATCAGCGGCCGCGATAGACCCACACGCGGGCCGGCGGCAGGTTCATCCAGATCAGCTCGGAAGCTTCCGCGCGCACTCCGGGTAGTCCTTTCGGAATTGGCGGGAGCATCGCGTAGGTGAATTGCACGAACGGCGCGCCCGGCGTCAGTAGCGTCATCGCATCCGAAATCAGACGCAGCCGTGCGCGCAGTGGTTTGGTCACTAACGGAAGACCCGACACGATCGCAGCGGCGGGTTCGCCTACATAAGTCTCAAGCAGGCGCCGCAGCCGGTAGGCGTCGCCCTGCACTACCGTCGCCGCCGGATAGCGCATGCGTAACAGCCGGCAGAAACCAGGATTGAATTCAACCAAAATCAGCCGTGCCGGGTCGACGCCCTGCTTGACGAGCGCTTCGGTTACCGGGCCGGTGCCCGGACCGAGCTCAATCACGGGACCATCCGTTTGCGGATCGACATAGCGCGCCATGGCGCGCGCGAGCACGCGGCTCGACGGCATCACTGCGCCGGTCGATAGCGGCTTCTCGATCCAAGAGCGGATGAATTGCACCTCGTCGTCGAGACGCAGACTCTTTTTTTCGACGCGGGCATAAGAATGTGAATTCATTGATGCGGGGTCACGCGTACAGGCGGCGGGCCTCGCCGCAACATTTACGGGTATAGGGAGCAAGGCGGGGGGTCAAGATGGGTCAACCCGATTGGCTACCACGGCTTCCAAGGCCGTCGAGAAACTCTTTGACTCGACTGAAGAAACCAGCCGATTCCGGCTGAGTTTCTTCAGACGAAAGCTTTTCGAATTCAGCCAACAGCTCACGCTGGCGTTTGGTAAGGTTTTGCGGCGTTTCCACCGCAACCTGAACGTACATATCGCCAGTTTGTTTCGAACGCAGCACCGGCATACCTTTGCCTGCCAGCCGGAAACGGCGTCCGGTCTGCGTCCCCGCCGGGACCTTGACGCGCACCTTGCTGCCGTCAATCGCTGGTACTTCAAATTCTCCGCCCAGGGCCGCGTTTGTCATGGTGATCGGCACCCGGCAATGCAGGTCGGCACCATCGCGCTGAAAGAACTCGTGCGACGCCACTTCCAGAAAAATATAAAGGTCGCCGGCTGGACCACCCCGCACGCCGGCCTCGCCTTCACCCGCCAGCCGAATGCGGGTGCCATCCTCCACGCCAGTCGGAATATTGACCGAGAGCGTGCGCTCGCGCGTCACGCGCCCGCCGCCGCTGCATACTTTGCAAGGGTCATCGATCACCTGGCCGCGGCCATGACAGGTCGGGCAGGTACGCTCGAGTGTGAAGAAGCCTTGTGCATGCCGGATCTTGCCTGCACCGCCGCAAGTCGCGCACGATTTAGGCTTGGTTCCAGCCTTTGCGCCGCTCCCCGAGCAAGCTTCACAAGTTACCGAGGTTGGGATGCGTATTTGTGCGGTTTTGCCGGTAAAAGCCTCGTCGAGGCTGATTTCCATATTGTACCGCAGGTCGGAACCGCGCTCGCGGCCGGAGCCGCGTCCGCGCGCGGAGCCCATCCCGAATATCCCTTCAAAGATATCGGCAAATGTTGATCCGAAATCAGCACCGAAGCCATGCGCGGCTCCGCCCATGCCGCCGTGCTCGAAAGCGGCATGGCCAAAGCGGTCATAGGCGGCACGTTTGTCGCCGTCCTTGAGTACGTCATAGGCCTCATTGATTTCCTTGAAGCGATGCTCACAATCTTTATCGCCCGGATTCCGATCTGGGTGATGCTGCATGGCGAGCTTGCGGAATGCTGCCTTAAGTTCGACCTCGGTGTAGCTACGGGTCACCCCAAGGACTTCATAGTAGTCGCGCTTGGACATTCGGGTTCCGCCCTAAATTTTCCGCGCCCAGACAGCACTACTTGATTCGGCCACCCCTGGTCCCCGCAAACATGCACCCCCGGACGCGTGTCCGGGGGTGAGATCGTTCGCGGATGACCTGCGCATGGCTCGCGCCCTGCGATCAGGCGGATTTCTTTTTGTCATCGTCGACCTCGGTAAACTCCGCGTCGACTACGTCTTCCTTCTTCTCACCCGAAGCAGCGCCGCCGTCGCCCGCACCGGGAGCGCCTTGCGCTTCCTGCTGCTGCTTGTACATGGCCTCACCCAGTTTCATCGAGGCCTGCGCCAGCGCGTTGGTCTTGGCCTGGATGGCCGAGGCGTCATCGCCCTTGAGCGCTTCTTTTAGATCGGCGATGGCGTTCTCGATCGCGGTGCGCTCGGCATCGCCCACCTTCGAGCCATGCTCTGACAGCGCCTTCTCGGTGGAATGCACCAGCGCCTCCGCATGGTTCTTGGCCTCGACTGCGGCCTTGCGCTTTTTGTCCTCTTCGGCGTGCGATTCCGCGTCCTTGACCATCTTTTCGATGTCGGCTTCGGATAAGCCGCCCGAGGCCTGAATGCGGATCTGTTGTTCCTTGCCGGTCGCCTTGTCCTTGGCTTGCACGTTGACGATGCCATTGGCGTCGATATCGAAGGTGACCTCGATCTGCGGCACGCCGCGTGGCGCTGGCGGAATACCGACCAGATCGAACTGGCCTAGCATCTTGTTGTCAGCCGCCATCTCGCGCTCACCTTGGAACACGCGGATCGTGACCGCGTTCTGATTGTCCTCGGCGGTCGAGAAGACCTGTGACTTCTTGGTCGGGATCGTGGTGTTGCGATCGATGATGCGGGTGAACACGCCGCCCAGCGTTTCGATGCCGAGCGACAGCGGAGTCACGTCGAGCAACAACACATCTTTCACGTCGCCTTGCAGCACGCCGGCCTGGATGGCGGCGCCGACGGCAACCACTTCATCCGGATTGACGCCCTTGTGCGGCTCCTTGCCGAACAGCTGCTTAACGACTTCCTGCACCTTCGGCATGCGCGTCATGCCACCAACCAGGACAACCTCATTGATCTGCGCGGCCGAGATGCCGGCGTCCTTGAGTGCTTGCTTGCAGGGTTGAATCGTCTTCTGGACGAGATCGTCGACCAGCGCCTCGAACTTGGCGCGTGTGAGTTTCATGGTCAGATGCTTCGGACCCGAAGCGTCTGCCGTGATGAATGGCAGATTGATTTCGGTCTGCGTCGTCGACGACAGTTCGATCTTCGCTTTCTCGGCGGATTCCTTGAGCCGCTGTAGCGCGAGCTTGTCGCGACGTAGATCGATGCCTTGCTCCTTCTGGAATTCGTCGGCGAGATAGTTGACGAGCCGCATGTCGAAGTCTTCACCGCCCAAGAACGTATCGCCGTTCGTGGACTTCACCTCGAACACGCCATCACCGATTTCGAGAATCGAAATATCGAAGGTGCCACCGCCGAGGTCATAAACCGCGATCGTGCCCGTCTTCTGCTTGTCGAGTCCGTAAGCGAGCGCGGCCGCGGTCGGCTCATTGATGATGCGTAGCACTTCAAGGCCGGCGATCTTGCCCGCATCCTTGGTGGCCTGACGCTGCGCGTCGTTGAAATAGGCCGGAACGGTGATGACAGCCTGCTCGACTTTCTGCCCGAGATGCGCTTCCGCCGTTTCCTTCATCTTTTGCAGGATGAAGGCGGAGATCTGCGAGGGCGAATATGTTTTGCTTTCGGCTTCGACCCAGGCGTCGCCGTTCGAAGCCTTGGTGATCTTGTAGGGGACGAGCTTCTTGTCCTTCTCTACCATCGGGTCGTCGTAGCGCCGGCCGATCAGGCGCTTGACCGCAAAGATGGTCTTCTCCGGATTGGTGACCGCCTGGCGCTTAGCCGGCTGGCCGACGAGACGTTCGCCATCATCCGTGAAGGCGACGATCGAAGGCGTCGTACGCATGCCTTCGGCGTTCTCGATGACTTTCGGCGTCTTGCCATCCATGACGGCAACGCACGAATTGGTGGTGCCGAGGTCGATGCCGATGACCTTGCCCATGGTTCTTCCTCTCAAATTGCGGCAGGCCGGCCGGGCCTCTAAGCGCCCGAGTGAGGATGTCAGCGGCTCATCCGCAGACCCCCGATCCAGCCCCCTGGATACGCGATTCGCCGCATTTTCGCGGCTTACTGGCTCATATAGGAGAGGGGCCCCCAGACCCGCAAGGCAGCCGGTCACGAAATCGCGAGTTGCCGGCCACAACGTGTATTCAATGGTTATCGGGCCATTGCCGCATCGGGTTAGGCCAGTTAGGCAGGCCTCCCGTCCAGCGTATTTGGAAAGCCCTCGCGCATGTTCCGTCGATTTTTTGTTTACCTATTCATGGCCTGGGCCGGAATGGCAACTCTTGCCGCCGCCGCGCGCGCCGAGCCGGTCTTTCCACCGGGCCTACGGATCGGCCTCGAGCCCCCGGGGGACATGAAACTGGCCACCCAATTTCCCGGGTTTGAGGACAGTGAACGCAAGGCCGTCATCACAATTCTCGATCTGCCGGCCAGCGCGTATCGTGAGCTTGAAACTGCCGCCTTCGCCAACACCCAGCGTGATCTCCAGCAAGCGAAACGAGAGAGCTTCCCGTTTGGCAGCGGCATCGGCTTCCTAATCAGCGGGGTCACACAGCAAAACGGCATTACATTGCATCGGTGGTCCTTGCTGGCACAAGCGGTCGGGGGAGCCGTCCAAGACCTCACAATGCTGATAAATGTAGAGGTGCCCGAAGGCGCGCTGCCGATCTATTCAGACGAAATAATTCGTAAGGTGCTTGCGAGTGTCACGTTCCGGCAAGCGCCCATTCAGGAACAACTCGGTCTGCTGCCGTTCAAACTCGGCGACATGGCGGGCTTTCGAGTAATGCAGGTCTTGCCAACGGGAAGCGTCATCCTTGGCGAGGGAACAACGGATAATAGCGGACCGCAGCCTTTCATGATTGTCTCGATCGGGCGCAGTGGGCCGGCGGAGGCGGGTGACCGAAGCCTATTCGCCCGCGATTTAATGGCCGCCCTGCCGGTGCGCGACCTCACTATGCAGTCGTCGGAACCGATGCGGATCAGCGGGTCACCAGGCCACGAAATCAGGGCCAAGGGCAAAGCTCCCGGCGGCGAGCCGGTTTCGGTGGTGCAATGGTTGCGGTTCGGCTCTGGCGGGTTCTTGCGCGTGATCGGCGTTAGCCCGGCGGACAAGTGGGATCAAATATTCGACCGGTTCCGAACCGTTCGCGACAGTATCGTTATGCGTTGAAATTACCGCGCCGCATCGTCCGGCTGCGAATTTTCATTGGCGGAGGCCGGCGATTCCGGCGCCGCCTTGCTAACGGCCACAAGTGCCGGACGCAGGACGCGATCGCCAATCATGTAGCCAGCCTGTATGACCTGTGCGACCTGACCTGGCGGCTGCTGGGAGGTCGGCACTTCGTACATCGCTTGATGCACGTTCGGATCGAACTTCTCGCCCTGCGGCGAGAATTTTTTCACACCGTTCTTTTCTAGCGTCTTCAGGAGCTCGCGCTCGGTGAGTTCGACGCCTTCGATCAGCGCCTTAACTTTCCCGTCGGCTGCTTCGCGCAACTCCGGCCCGATTGCTTCCAGCGCACGATGCATGTTGTCGGCTACCGCCAATACGTCACGAGCGAACCCGGCGATGCCGTAGACCCGCGCGTCAAGAACCTCGCGCTCGGTCCGTTTGCGCAGGTTTTCCATCTCGGCGAGTGTTCGCAGCAGCTTGTCCTTGAATTCGGCTGCTTCGCTCCTAGCCTCAGCAACGGGATCGGCCGCCTCAGGAGCCGTGGTGTTTTCGGTCTCGGCAGCCACAGTTTCGGCCTGGCGGGCGGTCGGGTCCGTCATCGTGTTCAATCCATCCTCAGCAATATCCGGATGCCCGGCATATCAGGGCTCCGGCGTGAAAAATCAAGCGTTTAAGGTGCCAACAGGCGGCTGACGACGCGCGCGGTGTAGTCAACCATGGGAATAACGCGTGCATAGTTGAGCCTTGTGGGCCCGATTACACCGATTACGCCAACGATCCGACCTTTGCTGTCGCGGTAGGGGGCGACAATGGTGGAGGAGCCGGAGAGCGAGAACAGCTTGTTCTCTGAGCCAATGAAGATGCGTACGCCATCGGCACGCTCGGCGCGGCCAAGCAAGTCGATCACTCCGCGTTTGGTTTCCAGCGCATCGAACAGCGAACGCACGCGTTCAAGATCTTCCAGCGCGTGAAGGTCTTCCAGAAGATTGGCGTGTCCACGCACGATCAGTTGGCGATCTTCGCTGTCGCCGCCAGACCAGCTGGCGAGGCCGGTTGCGATCACCTTCTGAGTCAGCTGGTCCAGCTCGGCTTGGCCTTCGTTCACCGCCTTTTCGATTTCACCTTGCAGTTCTGCCAGTGTCTTTCCGCGAATGCGAGCGTTGAGAAAATTGGCAGCCTCGGTAAGCGAAGATGTCGGCAGCCCGGCCGGTACATTAAGCACGCGGTTTTCCAGCTGTCCGTCCTCCGCAACAAGAACCGCCAATGCGCGCTCAGGCTCAAGGCGCACGAATTCAACATGCTTGAGCCGAACGTTGTTCTTTGCGGTGAGTACGACGCCAGCCGAACGCGTTAATCCCGATAGCATTTGCGAGGCCTCGGTGAGTACGGCTTCCATCGATTTGGCCGTACGCGTGCCCGCCACCTGCGCTTCGATTGAACGCCGATCCTGTTCAGTCAGGTCGCCGACCTGCATCAACGCATCCACGAAAAAGCGCAGGCCTATTTCCGTCGGCAGCCGGCCAGCCGATGTGTGCGGGGCATAAATCAGACCGAGTTGCTCTAGGTCCGACATTACATTGCGAACCGAAGCCGGCGACAACGCAATCGGCAGCAGCCTCGACAGATTTCGTGAGCCCACAGGCTCACCGGTCGCAAGATAGCTTTCGACGATCTGGCGGAAAATCTCGCGCGAGCGTTCGTTGAGCGCCGCCAGGCTCACCTGTGTCGCGCCAATCGGAATATCGTGGGACGCCAACGCTGAACTCCTCGAATACCAGCCAACAATTGACCATTGGGGCGGTCTTGTTCAAGCCGGGCGTATGGTTATGGTGTGCGCCAAACGTTAAAGGAGCAAGCCTAATGCGGCCAAGCCACCGACAAGTCGATGAGCTGCGTGCGGTATCGCTTGAGCGTGGGGTGGTCAAATATGCCGAAGGCTCGTGTTTCGTGAAATTCGGCGATACCCACGTTCTGGTGACCGCGAGCCTGGAGGAGCGGCTCCCACCCTGGCTCAAGGGCCAGGGGCGTGGCTGGGTCACGGCCGAATACGGCATGCTGCCGCGGGCAACCTCCGAACGCACGCGGCGCGAGGCGAGTGCCGGCAAACAGGGCGGGCGCACGGTCGAAATTCAGCGGCTGATCGGGCGCAGCTTGCGTTCAGTGGTCGATCTGCCGGCACTCGGCGAGCGGCAGATCACCGTCGATTGCGATGTGATCCAGGCTGATGGCGGTACTCGCACCGCGTCCATCACCGGCGCCTGGGTCGCGCTGGCCGACTGCCTCAGTTGGATGAAGGCGCGCGACATGATCAAGGTCGACGTGTTGCGCGACCACATCGCCGCTGTCTCCTGCGGCGTATGCAAGGGCACGGCGGTACTGGATCTCGACTATGCCGAAGATTCCGAAGCCGACACCGACGCCAATTTTGTGATGACCGGATCCGGTAACATCGTGGAAATCCAGGCTACAGCCGAAAAAATCCCGTTCAGCGAAGATCAATTCGCTGCGCTGCTCGCTCTCGCGCGCAAAGGCATCGAGAAGCTTGTGGGCTTGCAAAAGTTAGCAGTGGCATAAACGCGAGCATCGCGTGTTACTTGTCATGCCCATGACGAACAATGGCTAGAAAACTTACCGGGTCGGTGGTAGTCGCCACCCACAACCCAGGCAAGCTCAAGGAAATCCGCGAGCTGCTCGCGCCATACGGACTCGCCACACAGTCGGCCAGCGACCTCGATCTCCCTGAGCCGAAGGAAACAGGCAAAACTTTCGCCGCCAATGCACGCATCAAAGCGCTTGCCGCGGCGCGCGCGAGCGGTAAGCCGGCATTCGCCGACGATTCCGGTTTGGTTGTCGATGCGCTTGGGGGCGAGCCCGGGATTAATTCCGCGCGCTGGGCGGGACCCGACAGAGATTTCCGCGCCGCCATGAACCGCATTCAGACGCTACTGATTGAGCGCGGCGCCAAAGCGCTCGATCAGCGTCGTGCACACTTTGTCGCGGCGCTGTGTCTCGCCTGGCCGGATGGACATGTTGAGGAGTTCGAGGGCCGAATTGACGGCGTCGCCGTCTGGCCGCCGCGTGGTGATAAAGGCTTTGGCTACGATCCGCTCTTTCGCCCCAACGGCTTCGACCATACCTT